>CAMWWS010000044.1 GCA_947178085.1 uncultured Lachnospiraceae bacterium
CCGATTGCAGAAGATATCTGTGGAACTTTGAAACTGCTGATATCGCTTTTTATGACGCCTTAATTCAGATTAATAGTATAAGATATGAGTTGATGCCATATATTTATTCTAACGCCGGAAACTGCTTTTTAGGTGACGGTCTGATGATGACAAATCTCGCGTTTGACTGGCCGGAGGACGAAACGGCGAAGGAGATTACAGACCAGTATATGTTCGGCCCGTCGCTGATGGTCTGTCCCGTCACTGAGCCGATGTATTACTTTCCGGATTCGGAAAAGATTAGCAAACCAAAAACACGCAGGGTTTATCTGCCCGAAGGCGGCTGGTATGATTTCTGGACAAACGAGCATTTAGAGGGTGGGCGCTTTATTGAAGCAAACGCGCCGATAGACATTATTCCTGTATTTATTAAAGAAGGTGCGGTGATTCCATGTGCGGAATTTGCACAGTCTACAGACGAGCAGACCGGGGAGCTGACGGTATGCGTTTATTCAGGTTGTGACGGAGAGTTTACACTTTATGAGGACGGCTACGACGGCTATGGCTACGAACGGGGAGAATATATTCTTACCGATTTAAAATGGAACGACGCCAAAAAGGAACTCACACAAAATAGGCGGACCCAGTGGCAGATGAGCGATGAGGAAGCAGAGGAAAGATACAGAATAAACGGAATAAAGGTAATTACTCCGTGAAGTTCATTAAAAATGTTTCAGAAAAATTGAAATTATATGGATGAAAGGTTTGAACGTCATGAATAGCATAACGACTTCCTCAAAATATTTAATAATAGCTTATACACGGAACATTAAAGAGGACTACTCGGAATTTCTGGGACATAGCGTTCACTTTGCGGTGTCAGCCGATTTTGGGAAGACCATAATTCCGCTTTATCATAACTACGGAAAGCTGTTTCCGAAGTGTGAATTCAACGATGAAAACGGCATAATCTCAATGGGCATCATGGATATTGAGATATATAAGATCAGGGATGAATATATCATAACTGCCAAAGAAATCAGAAGAATACCCCTTGGAAACGGGGAGTTTTCCAAGAGCGAAACAGGCAGCTTCGTACGATGGACGACTAATAACTTCATTTCCTTTTCAGAGCCTGTTGTCACGAAAGAACGCTATACAAAAATCGAAAAGCAGATAAAAGACAATGTTTCCACAGCTTTCGGTTTTGATGACGCGGATTATGCGGAAAGCGGCGTGTCTGTTCCTATATCGGAAGATATAGCCGCGGCGCTGATAAAAAACAATATAACTGTGGAGTATGAGTCAACAGAACTTCCGAAAACCGTTACCGTCAGCAGCCGTAAAGAACTTGGGAAAGTGACGGCTAAGATAAAATATACCGACGGCTCGGTGCATGAAAAGCGTGTGAATTGGAAGACAGACGGCATTGATTTTTCCAAGCCGGGCAGTTATGTCGTTGAGGGAAAAATTGTCGTGAGACACTTTGATTTTCCTGTTGAAAATCATCCTTGGGGTGACCCGGTTATCACATATTATCGCGGACAATACTACTGGATTGCCACAAACGACGCCAACGGAGACACGTCCTTTGAAATCAGGGAAGCGGATACACCTGAAGCATTGTTTGATAAGAACGTAAGGCGCAGCGTGGTACTTTCAGCGGAAACTTCTGTATATAAAAATACATTCTGGGCACCGGAATTTCATATTGTCGGCGATAAAATGCGTATATTCTGTGCTCTTACCGTCGGAACCGGCTTTGACCCGCAGTGCTATGTAATGACGCTTAAAGACGACGGCGATATGCTTAATCCTGATGACTGGGGTTCGCCCGTGAGGTGCGTGATGCCGGATGGGAGAAATCTCTGTGAAAATCCCCTTGGCGATGGTAAAAACGGCATTACCCTCGACATGACCTGCTTTGAAGCAGGCAAAAAAAGCTATGCAGTCTGGTCGTACAGAACATGGACAGGTACCGACAGCGGCTCTATGCTGATGATTGCAGAAAACAACCCTGAAAAGCCGTGGGAGATGCTGACATTCCCACAACTTCTCTCAAGACCTGTTTACGGCTGGGAGAACAATAACGGCACTGACAACAATGAAGGTCCGTTTGCCCTTGTGACTGACGAAAAGGTCTATCTTGCTTACTCAGGCGGCGACGCCAGAGGGCAGAGCTATGTCGTCGGCTTGTTGACGGCGAATGTCAGAGATAATCTTTGCTATGTGTCCAACTGGGAGATTCTGGGCACGCCGTCGCTTGCTTCAAACTTTGTGGCAGGGGAGTACGGCTGCGGTCACAACGCCTTTTTCACTGACGAATACGGCGATGTCTATATTACCTATCATGGGGTTGACGCTCCTTTTAGCCGCGACATAAGACCAGGCATAAGGCGAGTACACCTTGCTATTGACGGCAACCCGATACTTTATATGTCAAATGAGCAGGATTTGCCTGAACGTGCAAGGGATATCAGAATCGTTGTGGTTATTGAATCGTAATATATATGTTATTATGCTTATACTGATAAAAGCAATGATTATTTAGTCTTAAACCTGAGTAATCAATACAATTGACGAAACATATTTATTTATTATATAATAAAGTAACTAACAGGTAAAAACTGAAAAAAGGATTACATTAGCAGAAATCTTAAAATGGAAAGGAGAACACAGTATGCATTTTAAAAAAATTATAGTGACAGGAGTGGCAACAGCTTTGATTGTTGGTTCGACTCTCAGTGTATCCGCTGCCGAACCTTCCACCGGTAATTATGTAAAAGAGCTTAAAAAAAGCGGAAAGGAAAGCCTTATTATTGACGTGGAGGCATACAAGGCGGCCTACAGCGATTTGGCAGCAGTTTTCGGTGATAATGAGTATGCTTATATAGAACATTATCTGACCGTTGGTGTCTTTGAGGGCAGGACAAAGGGAGTTCTGTTTGATCCTCTGGCTTACGCAGCGGCATACAGTGATGTAGGGGCAGCTTTCGGCAATGATATTTCTGCTATCGTGGATCACTATATTAACTTTGGAGCTGCAGAAAACCGCACATATGGAACTGCCAATGGCTATGCGGACATTGCGGCCGCGCAAAGAGGCGGCAGCCCGAGAGTTGCGGTACAGAGAAGTGCCTACAATACTAATGCGTTGACCGGAAATGTTGGAGCAAGTACTGCGGTAACCGGCAATGCCGGAACAGGTACTCCGGTAATCGGCAATGTTGGAGCAGGCATTGCGGTAATCGGCAATGCTGGAACAGTTACTCCGGTAACCGGCAATGCTGTAACAATTACTCCGGTAGCCGGAAATGTTGGAGCAGGCACTGCGGTAACTGGAAATGTTGGAGCAGTTACTCCGGTAGCCGACAATGCCGGAGCGAACACTGCGGCAACAGCGAACAACTACATTACTTCAGGTGGCAGTAATATGGGAACAGAAACTGCCGGAAATGCTAATATCAACAGCACTCCTTCTACAGCTTCCGGCAGTATAAACAATACTCCGAGTTACAATCATACCACTTCTATCTACGAAGATAACGAGCATAAGACTCTGCTACGGGTTGAGTACTATGATGATAACAATAAGCTGTGTGAATATTCGGAAGTTGTCTATAACGATAAAGAAACCAATTCTTATACGGAAACGGTATATCGGTATGATGAGGAGAATAATGAGGAAATCGTTACGCGTACGGACACTTACGTAAACGGAGAACTCGTATCCTCTGAAAATCATTAGTTTATATGAATAGTTAGGTGATATCTGACGGGCGCATTTCTCAGGAAAGGGCGCCCGCTGGTATGTGCGCTAAAGCGCACAGGGGGTATAGTTCTGAAAACCATAAAATATGTCGTATTTACTTTATTAATTATAACATTAGGCATTTCCACCGCTCTTTTGTCATATTTGCACTTTTTTGCATCTGCTGATGAAGACCTTTCAGGAGAGTGGATTGCAAACTTGGATATGACAGAACAGGCTGCAGTCGAAGCGTATAGCTGGCTGCAGGATATAGAAGCCGTATCTGTTACCATGGAGGATATGGAGTTTTATATGAAGGATCTGACTATCCAGATTAATTTAACTTTGGAGCAAACTACCCGCTCTGAGGGAACCTTCCATTGCAGTGTTTCGCAGGAAAGCTATGAAGCATGCAATCAGGCAGCTTATGAGGCGTTTGCTTTTGCGTTTCAAGAACTTTTGGCAGAACGGCTCCATATGGCAGGATATATTGACGATTCAGACCGCGAAGATATTGAAGCTATTGTGACCGATACATTCGGAATGTCCACGGTCTCATATTTGATGTCCTACGGTCCCGCACTTCTTCCTTCTTTGGAAGAATTACAAACTGAGTATGATAGCAGCGGCACCTATGAGATTGCAGAAGGTATTCTGACCAGACAATTTGATGCCGGTCAGCCTGCCGACACAAAATCAGAATATTATTTCAGTAATGACTGCAACTTAATCCTGTCGGAAGAAACAACCCTGATTTTGTATGAAAAACAAGTGGAAGGAGAGGAGCAATGAAAACAATCCTACATAAAATAAGTTTCATTATATTATCCGTAATTCTGATATGCTCAATCCTGCCTGTCAGAGTAGACGCAAGCTACGAAATTCCAGGAATCTGTCAGGTACAGGCAGATGGAGGAACCACTTTCACTGTAAAAACTCTGGATTATGGTTACGATAACAATGCTTATCTTTCCCTGCGTGATATGGCTATAGTTCTTAAAAATACGGATAAATCCTTTTCTTTGGGAATTACAAAAAATACTGTATCAATGAACATAGGAAATGACTATGTGGTCGTGGGAGGGGAAAACACCCCATGGGATGATGACGAAAACCCGAATATATCATTACGTCGAAACGAATTCAAGGTAAGCGATCAGGATGTGATATATTATACATTGATTATTCAGCTCCCTTCCGGATATTACGACTGTTTCATGATGGCTGCAGATTTGGCTATGATATTAGATGTTGATATCACTGTTTCAGAAGCTGGCATCTTGCAGATTAATACGCAGGATTCTTTCTGTGTCTCACCTATAGATTTGGAACAAGACGGATATTTTTACGGAGTCAACAGTGTGCTGGTAGGAGATGCCACTACAGGAGAAGTATACTATCAATATCAGTCTTATATGCCCTATCCTATAGCAAGTACTACTAAGCTTATGACTTGTCTTTTGACTATGGAGGCTATCTCAGATGGACAGATTAGCCTTGAAGACAGGGTCACAATCTCTGATGCAGTTCAGGTACTTTCAACATCAAGCGACGGGGTAATTCCCTTGGCAGCCGGAGAGCAGATTACCGTGCAGGACCTTCTATTGGGAGCTCTTCTGCCATCAAGTAACGAATGTGCATTGTGTCTGGCTGAATCTATCGCCGGTTCAGAGGAAGCTTTCGTCCAAATGATGAATCAGAAAGCACAGGAATTGGGACTTTCTCAGGCAGTCTTTTTCAACAGCCATGGTCTGCCTTCCTATACGGAAGAGCCTGTTCCCTCAAAACGTCAAAATCGAATGAGTGCAGAAGATATGTTCCGGCTTGTGTCCTATCTTTTAAAAGTATATCCACAGATTACGGACATCACTTCTCTGGAAACTGCTAAATTAGAATGTATCGACCTTGAGGTGCGTAACTCTAATCCGCTTTTGCACAATATGCCTGAAGTGACAGGATTAAAAACTGGAACTACCAACAAAGCCGGAGCCTGTCTTGTAACATCCCTGACTGCGGACGACGGTAATCTGGAGCATAATTTGGTAATAGTCGTTTTAGGCACCGAGGATTCCATAGAAAGAGGACGTGTTTCGGGATTGTTGGCAAGATATGCCCTGCAGGTCTTTAATACAGGCATAGAGCAACCGGAAGAGGAAGCAGCTGACCGGGTTTCCGGCAATTTACCCACACATGCCGAGGCAGCAGTGGATTGGATTCTCCAGACTGCAAGAAAACGCTAGCCGCCCCGGGCATTATTTACTTCATAAATACAAAAGATTTTAACTCAAAAAGATATCGGCTTTTAAATTGTTTACCGCTCCAGTCGTCGGGATATTCCGTTGAAATTCTGAAAAAGACGCTGTGCCTGCCCGTTACTGCTTTAACCCTTGACGTAATGATACCGCCGTTACGCCCTATTCTAAGCTGTCCGATTTCTTCATCATCAACTAGAACATGCAGTATACTGTCGCAGCCCATGCCACAGACATCTACGGAGAGCTCCATGGTTTTACTGCCGAAATCATCTCCGAAATCGAAATATTTATATCCTATAACGCAGCCATCAATAATTCCCGTAATAACCCTTTCAAAAACATTTTTTTCAGTGATGGTCGCTCCGCCCTTTAGTACACAGGCGATTTCTGCCGGAGTTATTTTATATGGGTTGAGAGAATCTTCAAACCCAAGCGAGGTCATTTCAACCGCAGGAATAGTCCCATCGGGAAGGATATTAATTTTCTCAACACAACCGCGGCGCGACATTATAGTTCCGTTGGTCATTCTGTGATAAAAAATATACCATTGACCGGTCACCTGCACAATTGAACCGTGGTCGTTTCCGCCGGGATAATCCACGCCGTTGTCAATAATATATCCCTTATAAGTGAACGGACCTGTCGGCTTATCGGATACCGCATATGCAAGTCTGCTGCCACGCATGGGAGAGTATATCAGATAGTATGTATCCCCTATTTTCCTGGGAGAGCAGGCTTCAAAGAAAAGGCTGTCCGGCTCGGTAAAACCGCCTTTTTCCGTAGATTCGCACGGAATGATATGCTCAATGCAGCTTCCGTCTATTATCTCGTACATATTATCGCTGCTTAATTCCGCCATAAAAGAACGCTGATATCCGCAGTATATGTATGTCCGCCCATCGTCATCGACAAGTACTCCCGGATCGATAAACCAGCCGTTGCAGCAGATTTCATCGGAAATCGTGTACTTATACTTGGACAGCAGCCTGAAAGGCCCCTCAGGCTTATCGCTGACAGCGACACAGCCGATGGAATTTATTATATAAGCATAAAGATAATACTTATCGTCTTTTTCAACAACGTCGGGGGCATAAAGATAGTTGGACTCGTCCGTCCAATTTGTGTCTGCGGGGTAGTCTACAGTTTCCTGCGTGCGGAAAATATCTCCATGACAGACCCATTCGTTAAGGTTGTTAAGAGGCGCGCTCCAGCACTTCAAAACATAGTCGCAGAATTTTACCGAACCGGAATTGTCGTGGGAACCGTAAACATACAGTCTGTCACCGAAAACTCTGGGTTCGCCGTCGGGAATGTATTCCCAAGTTGGGAGGTATGGATTTGGCATATTATTTCTCCTTTACGTTTTTCTATAATAGTCAATTATGAAACTGTATCGTAAGTCACGAACTTCATCAACAACAGAAAATTTACTTCGTAAATTATCTGGACAAAAACGGTGCTCATCGCAAGCGCAATCGCCCCTTATTTTGTTTATGATTAATAAGTTCTGGTTATTGAAATAGAGTTTGGTAATTGGTTATTTATACTATACATTATAAGTACGGCAGAGAAAAATTCAAGGTTGAAATTGTTTCAGTAGATGCAAAATAAATATCAGGCGGGGCGTATCAAAAGTGTTTCTGCTTCCGCTGCAATTTCTTCGATAATCTCCTTGCGGGCTTCGTTTTCTTTTTTATGATTTGACTGCGCTTCTCTGCAATAAAGACATAATATCCGTCTCTTTCCCGTACTTTGACACCGCCAAAAACAGAGAACAGCTTATTTTTGTACCAATCAAGTCTTTTGGTGACCATAACCAGTTTTCCGCCCATAGCCAGCTTACTAAAACCGGATTCAATAAATTTCTTAGGAACAGAAAAATCCGCGTGATATGGCGGATTACTCAATATGAGTGTAAAATTATTTTCTTCTACATTTTGATATCCATCGCTTAGTCCGATTTTAATGTTTGGTACACCGTTAAGTGCTGCATTTTTCATTGCATACTCTACTGCCCGCTCTGAAATATCACACATAATAACACTTTCTTCACCTATGAGTTTTCCCGCCAGTATGCCTACAACACCATAACCGCAGCCTAAATCCAACACCTTATCACTTGGTAAAAAATCAATTTCAGACAATAGAGCCAACGTACCATTGTCAATAGAATTTGGAGAAAAAATTGACGACTCCGTTTCAAACTTCAAATCTACATTTTTTATCTTTGCATGAATCATTGCTTTATCTTACATCTCCTCATATCCGTAGTTTAGCAAATACATAAAAAAGCACCTACCTCAAGATTAATTATAAAAAAATATGAGCCAAACGAATTTGCTCACATCCTTTATATATTAGGCTCAAATATTTAAATAAATTACATATATTAGATATACATAAAATATATTTGACATATATCAAATAATATGATAAACATAATATATAACAAGCATAAAAGGAGACATACAATCATGGCAGGTAAACTGAATTTGTCCATAAGCAAAGAGCCCTTCTGGCTTCTTGAAGCAATGGCATGTATGAACTATGTCGAATGGCTTGACAGCGATGAATGGCTTAATAAGAGCAGCGGTCAGGTCAGGCGGATAAAGGAGGAATTTCTGCTTCCATACCGAAGCTATCGCGGCGAAATGCGTGCCAGACTTAAGCCGGTTTTGGAGCAGTATCCTATGCTCATGAACTATGTGGATAATTCTCCGCGGAAACAGGTAAGCCTGCGGACTTTTAATCCGCCTATGATAACTTTTCTGGAAATGATGCAGCATATTTTAGAAGCTGAAGAGCTTCCTGATGAGAAAGAACTGGAGAGGGAGCTAAACCATGCTTTTGAGCGGATACTTGATAATGAAATAATTAAAAAATCGGACACAGGTAAAACGTCGGTTCAAAACATTCAGGATGTCATGGCTGCGCTGGAGAATCTGGACAGAGAAGATGCGGACAAATTCAAGCTGCTTCGTTTGTATTCGGAGCGCCGTGAGGTAATGGAGCAGTTGTGGAGTTTTAAAGGAGCGTGCACAGAGATTGGGCGAAGCTGCTTTGCGCTGGTGCAGGAGCGGTTTGATGCGTGTATGGAAAAACTGCAGGAGCCGGGAAATTTAGAATCATTTCTGGCCAAACTGGGTTTTCAGCTTCAGTTCGGAGAAAAATATTCCTGTCGCCTTACGCCCGCTATTATGCAATGTAATGAGGTCATGGTACATGAAGATGAAAAAGAGTCAGGAGTTGATGATTCCGGGAGTATCACATGCAGTATGCGCTTTGGAATTGAAGTTTTTCAGGCATATGAAATGCGTTACTCGGACATGTTAAATGATGACAGGCTCTTAGACAGGTTGAAGGCTCTGGGAGATTCAACGCGGCTTAAGATTTTGCATCATCTGGTGGAATGTCCAAGCTATCTGCAGGAGTTAGCGAAGAAGCTTAAACTGACGCCGGCAACTGTTCTGCATCATCTGGGGATTCTGATGTCGGAGGGACTGATTGAAATACAGATGACCGGAGAGAAAAAGCGTGTATATTATCAGGTAAATAAACAGGGACTGCAGGAAGTGAGCAATGGAATAATGCAGCTGGCGATGACCAGACAGGAGCGCGAGACGCAGAAAATAGAGCAGCAGATGAAAGAAATGCAGCAAAATCAGGGAGACGGACAATGGACAATATAAAAAACAAAACTTCTTATCCGCTGGGATTAACACTGAAACGCATGTTGAAAAACGTCGCAAATCAAAATCCCAAGCTGTTTTTACTATGCGGAATTTATACCATGACGGCGGCGGTTTATCCGTTTTTTGCGGTGTTTTTGCCTAAGCTTTTTTTAACCGAACTGCAAAAAGGCGCTGCTGCTACGCCGGAGCAGATTTTAACGATTGCAGCAGGATACTTTATTTTAGCGGGAACAGTGGGTTTTATACAGAGGTATCTAAAGCATATGCCTTACTCGGAACTGTCGCTGCTTAGGCTGGACTATGTCAGGCTTGCATGTGTCAAAGTTATGGAGATGGCATATCCTAACACGGAGGACGCAGGATTCATGCAAAAATACGATAAAGCGCTTTTGGCTACGCAGAGCAATGACAATGGAGTGGAAGGAATTTATCATAAACTATACGAGATGCCGGCTGTGTTTCTGACTACTGCAGCGCTGGGAGTTTTTATCGGCAGATTAAGCATATGGGTGCTGTTCGGACTTTTTTTGAATCTGGCAGCCATAGTATGGATAAGCCGTAAGAGCCATAGCTTCCGATATGGAAAAAAGGAAGAAGAAGCCGGATTAAGGCGCAAGGTCAGTTATTATAATAAGGTATCGGGCGATTTTACATATGGGAAAGACATTCGTATGTATGGGCTTAAAAATAGGGTTTTGGATAATGCCGCAGAAGAAATCTCACGATATAAGAATCTGAACCGTATTCTGGCAGCCAAAGAATACCGCCTTGGGTTTATCGGTCTGGCGGCCGTGCTATTAGGGGATATACTCACCTATGGCACATTGATAAGCCGGACCATCGGTGGGATGTCCATTGCTGATTTTTCCATGTATCTGACGGCGTCGCTTACACTTTCGGTATATCTTAAGCAGGCGGCGGAACAGCTCAGCTTTGTGGTGAATGAGGGACAGTATGTCCATGAGATGTACTTCTTTCTGGATAAAGATATGGGTGAGCGGGGCGGAAACCGTCAGGCAATAGCAGGAGATACATTGGAGATAGTGTTTGATGATGTAAGCTTTCGATATCCGAATGCGGAAAAATATATTTACCGTCATCTTAATCTGAGGATACAAAAAGGTGAACGGCTGGCTGTAGTGGGAATCAATGGCGCGGGAAAGAGTACGCTGGTAAAGCTGATGATGGGGCTTTTTGATGTGACGGAAGGAGAAATCCGCATAAATGACATTCCTATACGGGAATTTGATAAAAAAGCGTTGTATTCAATGTTTGCCGCCGTATTTCAGGAGATAAATATTCTGGCGTTTACAGTGCGTGAAAACGTAGCCGGTTGTCTTAATGATATTGATGATGAGAGGGTAAGCAAAGCGCTGGAAAAGGTGGGACTGAAGGAAGCTATAAATGCACTGCCTGAAAAGACTGATCAGATGATGTTGAAGGTAGTCGAAGAGGATGGGACAATGCTGTCCGGAGGGCAGAACCAGAAAATTGCCATAGCCAGAGCGCTTTACAAGGATGCGAATATGGTCATACTGGATGAGCCTACGGCGGCGCTTGATGCATTGGCTGAAGCCGAAATATACGAGAACTTCAGCAGCCTTGTAAAAGGAAAGACGGCGGTCTTTATTTCACATAGGCTTGCCAGTACGCGTTTCTGCGACCACATCGCCCTGTTTGATAAGGATGGACTTAAAGAATATGGGACCCATGATGAACTGATGGAGCGCAGGGGCAGCTATTACGAGATGTTTACCGTACAGGGAAAATATTATACGCAGGACGCAAAGGAGGGGTATTAAGATGAATAATGTTAAAAAACTAAGGCTGTTTTTCCGATTGTCGTGGGAAACTGCTCCTTCATACATAATCCTGCTTATCTTTCGAACGGTGATGAGCGGCGGACAGGTGGTTATGAACGTGGTTTTGCCCAAATTCCTTATTGATGAGTTGACCGGAAATTGTGAACCTCATCGTTTACTTATGTTCGGCGGTATGGTAGTGGGCTCAAATCTGTTTTTTGCGTGGTTTGGACGCTTTATGAAGCGGCATATGGATGTGCAGAATCCGTATGTAAGTCAAAAGATGGAGCAGCTTCTGGGAGAAAAGATTATGAGTCTGCCTTATATCAGGCTGGAAGACCCGTATTATCTGGATTTGAAGGAGCGGGCGGCATTTGCCTTTACAAATCAGGAGGCTATGCTCAACATGATTATCGGTTTAGCGGAGCTTTTGCAGAAGGGAAGTACGCTGATTGGTCTGACTGTTATTATGGTAACTCTGAGCCCGGTATTGGTGGTAATACTGCTTTTACTTGTAGGAATAATGCTTTTGCTTCAGAGAAGACTTTCCGTAAGTTTTAGAAAGATAAATGAATTGATTCTTCCGATCAATCGCAGATATGGATATTATGTTAACCAAGCCTTTTCAAATGATATGCAGAAAGATATACGTTTGTATGGTATGGCGAATATGCTGGGGGAGCGTATAGAATGGTATAATCGTGACATGACGAAAACTTTTGCAGGATTTCATAAGCAGGAAGGTTTCTATATGGGATTATAC
>CAMWWS010000045.1 GCA_947178085.1 uncultured Lachnospiraceae bacterium
ATGTTCCGCTCATTGTGACAGGCTGTTTCTTCTCATCCTGCAAATACTGCTTGGAAATATCTTGAATAAGCGCTTCATCGCTGCCTATATATCCCGGCTTATACAGGGTCACCATTTCCCTGCCATTCTCTCTTTCGTAATAACCTGTTTGCAGTTCACTCCTGATATACAGCTTCTTAAGCCTGTCCACATCAGACTTATCCACCTGATATCCCTCTATACCTTTTTCATAATATCTATCTATATATTTCCGATAGACTGCAGTAACGCCTGCCGCATATTCAGGACGCTTCATTCTACCCTCTATTTTAAAAGAATCAATCCCTGCTTCAATCAGCTTAGGAATATATTCTATCGTACACATATCTTTTAGGCTTAAGGGATATAATTCACCTGATATAGCACCCGTATCCATATCTGATACGCTATAGCTCAACCTGCATGGCTGAGCGCATCTTCCTCTGTTTCCACTCCTTCCGCCGAGAATACTGCTAAACAGACATTGACCTGAATAACAATAGCACATGGCACCATGTATGAAACATTCAAGTTCCAATCCGGTTCTTACTTTGATTATCTTTATTTCTTCAAACGATAACTCTCTGGCAGGAACTATTCTTGATGCCCCAATATCTTTTAAAAAATCTGCTCCCATCGTGCCGGTAATTGTCATCTGTGTGCTGGCATGAAGCGGCATATCCGGAAATGTTTCTCTAATATACTGCCAAGCACCCAAATCCTGAATAATTATTCCATCAAGTCCTGCTTCATATAAAGGTCTGACAAAGTCACAGAGTAAAGAAAATTCAGTCTCTTTAACCAGTGTATTGAGCGTCAAATATATCTTTTTATAATTAAAATGTGCATAACGAAGCGCCTTGCAGATTTCCTCTTTTGTAAAATTATCTGCATAAGCCCGCGCACTGAATTTATCTCCGCCCAGGTAAACGGCATCCGCTCCCGCGTTTATTGCGCCTAAAAATGCCTGATAATTGCCTGCAGGCGCTAACAACTCCACTTTTCTCATTCCCATATACATCCTTCTGGCCAAGCCTAAAATACAAGGCAGCGTAAGAAATAAAAGGCTGCCTTAAAAAGACAGCCTGACGTCTACTTCTTTTTCAATTCCGATAATTCCGTTTCCAAGCGAACTACTTTTTTAGCATTTTCATTTGCTTCTGCCTGAAGATTCTTAACATTTTTCTCCGTATTTTCAAGCTTAATCTGAGATGCAATCAGTTCATGCTTTAAGTCATACAGTTCCTTTTCCTTATTTTTTAAATCTTCTTCCAAAAGGGCTATCTGCTGTTTCGCCTTAAAATAGTCATCTGCTATATTCAACTGTAGCAGCACGTTCTGGGTGTCTAACGGCTGTCTTCTAAAGCTTTCAACCTTACCATATTCAGCCACTTTATTATTAATATATAAAGCAACCTTCTGCAGGTACTCTTCACTTTCATAACCGCTCAAAGTAAAGACCTTACCACCGATAATGACTTCAGTATCTGTTTTTGTTGACATTAGACTTCTCCCTTCGCCAAATAGAAAGCCCGCATCACATTTCTCTATAGTGTTTATTTCGACAATGCATAGTCTATTTATTTTATTATATATATCTTATGAAGGAATTTCAAGTCCTAAATGATGATATGCCATATCGGTAACTACCCTGCCGCGCGGAGTCCTGTTTAATAAGCCGTTTTTCAATAGATACGGTTCATATACATCCTCTAAAGTTCCTGCATCTTCTCCTATAGCTGCCGCTAATGTATCTAACCCTGCGGGACCACCCTGAAATTTATTAATAAGCGTAAGTAAAATATTTCTGTCAATATGATCAAGTCCAAGCTTATCCACTTCCAATAAGTCTAAGGCAGTATTTGCCACTTCTTCAGTGATAATTCCGTCATATTTTACCTGCGCGAAATCGCGGACGCGTTTGAGAATGCGATTTGCAAGCCTTGGTGTGCCCCGACTTCTTCTAGCAAGCTCCAAAGCTCCCTTTTCCTCGATAGTAACCCCAAGTATTCTGGCAGAATGCAGGATTATCAGTTTAAGTTCCTCAACCGAATAAAATTCCAAATGATGAATTACCCCAAACCTGTCCCTAAGCGGTGCACTCAAAAGACCTGCTCTTGTCGTCGCTCCGACTAATGTAAAATGCGGCAATTCCAAACGAATGGACCTAGCCGTAGCGCCCTTCCCAATCATAATGTCTATGACATAATCTTCCATCGCAGGATAAAGAACTTCTTCCACCTGTCTGTTCAGCCTGTGAATCTCGTCTACGAACAGCAAATCACCTTCCTGAAGATTATTAAGAATAGCAGCCATTTCTCCCGGCTTTTCTATCGCCGGACCACTTGTGACCTTCATATTTACGCCCATTTCATTAGCGATAATGCCCGCCAGTGTCGTCTTGCCAAGCCCGGGAGGTCCGTAGAACAAAACATGATCTAATGCATCATTCCGCCGCTTAGCAGCCTCAATATATATTTTAAGATTTTCCTTAATCTTTGATTGACCAATATAGTCATCTAAAGACTGTGGTCTTAACGAGCCTTCTATTTTAATATCTTCTTCAATCAGGTTTGTTTCGATTACTCTGTTCGCCATTTTATCAGATTTATCCCCTTCTTATCCTACGGTTTCGTATGACATTAGAATACATAGTCTTAGAATACACAGTATTTAAAATATATACTTCAGCGCCGATTTTAAGATTTCTTCGACGCTGCTATCCTCTGTTACTGTTACCTGCTTGACAGCTCTAAGTGCGTCGGAAGCAGAATAACCAAGCGCTACTAACGCCTCGATTGCTTCATTCTTTCCATTATTATTATCTTCTCCTGACAATGAAACAGTTGAAACATCATCCTTCGGAGCTAAAGCCTCATCTAAGGAAACCTTGTCCTTTAAATCCAAGATCACACGTTCAGCAGTCTTTGCGCCTATTCCCGGAGCTTTGGAAATTGCTTTTGCATCCCCAGAGATAATCGCAAACCGCAGTTCATCTGCACTCATGATCGAAAGTATTGCAAGTCCGCCTTTCGGACCGATACCATTTACCGTAATCAGCTTCTTAAATATATTCAGATCATCCCTCGTCAGAAATCCGTATAAACTAAAAGAATCCTCTCTGACAAGTGTGTATGTATATATTTTTACGAAACTGCCAATTCCCTGCAAAGCATTTACAGTTCTTGCAGATACTTTGATATTATATCCAACCTGGTTTACTTCCAAAACCAGGTTATCTTCTGTAATTTCTTCTATCGTTCCCTTTAAATAGGCGTACATATTCTCCCTCTCTTTTTATTTTATAAGAAATTGCGCCTCAGTAAAAATTTTATTCCATCTTGTCAACCGGAATATACATTATGACACGCGCGCTTACAATCCCGACTAAAAAGCCTGTCACAGCTCCCGCAATCAGCAAAAACGGCAGATAAAACGCCGGGGCAAATGTCTCCACAACAAATATGGCGATAAGTATCTGTCCGATATTATGAGAAACTCCGCCGCTTATGCTGACTCCGATAATTGAAAATATGCCTGTTTTTCGCACAATAGCCATCACACAAAAACTAAAGATTGCGCCAGCCAGAGCATATAGAATCGAATATAAATTTCCAAATAAGAAGCCTGTAAGCAGAATACGCAGCAAATTTACAGATAATGCTTCCTTTTTGCCATATGAGTACAGCAAAAGGACTACCACTAGATTCGGCAGCCCCAACTTAACTCCGGGTATTCCGATGGCAAGCGGAAGAATGGATTCTATATAAGATAAAATCATGGATATCGCCAATAAAAAACCAAGCAAAACAGTCTTTTTCTTCATCAATATGCCACTCCATCCAACTTGCTTCCTTCATCATTTATGATTTCAATGACAGTCTTATGTGGCAGGCAGATAATGCTTTCACCTGTTGCGTATATAGCGCTATGATGCACGCAAATTTGGTCCGGACAACTGCTTTCAATCATCCTTACTTCCCCATTCTGACATAAAAGTACATTATAATCTTCTGAGTGATACTGTATATTCAGCCATTCCTCTTCCGACAATTCCACTATGTCATATATAGGCTGAGTTTCATCATATGAAAGCGATATACTTTCTGTCAGCAGATAGTATTTATCTTCTGACTGCGACAACGGAATCTGCATAATAATCATACCATCATATGATACGTTGGCATAGCTTCCCTCAATACGGGTCAGACGAAAAACAAGTAAGCTAATCAAAGCGATTGTTAAAATCGCGGATATCAGCAATATATCTGCTTTGGTCATAAAATGCTTTTTATCTGATGACATTATACCACAATCGAACATATGTTTCAATACTGCCCGTTAAAAATCTGCGCAATCGGAGAATCGTCGGAAAGAATGACTGTCTTATTATTTCCGTTCATGCTTGCTTCCAAGGCGTCTAACGCCCTGACAAATGAATAAAAATCTGCCTTATCAGGATCCGAATATGCGTCGGAAAGTATTCTCATGTATTCCGCTTCACCCTCGGCGATTATTGCTTCTGCCTGCGCCTGCGCATTGGATATCATGATTGAAACCTCTTTATCCGTGGTATTCTCTATGATTTTCGCCTGGGATTTTCCCTCCGCCGTATACTGTGCCGCAATATTCTCACGCTCTGATATCATTCTGGTATAAACAGCCTGCTTATTATCATCAGGCAAATCCAATTTTTTCACTTCCACCGTCACAATATCAATTCCATACTGTTCCTCTACATTAGCTATCTGATCCATGATTTCTTCCGTTAAAGATTTGATTTCAATAACTTCTTTTTCCGACGGAAGTTCCATATCATTATTTACGACATCAGTATCCGTCTGATCCACCATGATAGTCATTTTACCGTCGCGGCTTACAATAACCTCATCCTGCGTCATGTTTGAAATCGTATTTTTAGTAGCATTATATACTATCGTATCTATACGCCTCTCCGCATTGGCAACAGAACCGCTTAAGGTCTGTGCAAATTTCAAAGGATCTGTGACTCTCCATAAGACATAACTGTCTACAATCATAGATTTTTTATCTGAAGTAATAACATCCGAGGCCGGTAAATCATATAACAGAAGCTCCTTGGGAACTATATCTACCGTTTCAATAAACGGCACTTTAAAGCTGAGTCCCGATTGAGAAATTACCCTCTGTACCTTTCCGAACTGCCTGACAAGCTTATACTGGTTCTCTTTTGTAACAACCATACTGTTAGAGCCGACAACAATAAGAGCAAGGACAATGAATAATACTACAAATCCAATATAAGATTTTTTACCTTTCCCTGAACCCTTTTTTGTACCGTTGGAATTATATCTTTCATATGCTCCAAATTCAGGATTCGCACCTGCATTGGACTGGTTTGACTGGTTAAACTGATTCTGATTATATATCATATGCTTATTCCTCCCCTGTAGAAACATTGGCAGAAGTATTGTCATCTGCACTGCCGCCTGTTGAATTTTCATCCGTTACGAAACTTCCAAGCGGTAACACCGTACTTGTTGTTCCATCCGAGCTTTCAATAACAACTTTAATATCCGGCAGAACATTTTCCATTGCCTCATAGAACATTCTCTTCTTCGTCACTTCAGGATACTTGATATACTCCTCATACATTGCGTTGAATCTTGCAACCTGACCGTTAGCTTCATTGATACGCTGCTGCTTCTGCGCTTCCGCATTCTGCAGAATCGCATCTGATTCCGCCTCGGCATTAGGTATCTGCTCATTGCGGTATTTATTTGCATTGTTAAGGGCTGTTTCCTTGCCCTGTTTCGCCGTCTCTACCTCTTTAAAAGCATTACTTACTTCATTCGTAGGCGGCTCAGCATCCTGAATGGTAATGTTTACAAGCTGAATTCCTATATCATAAGAATCTAATTTATCCAATATCATCTGTTTGATATTCGCCTGGATTTCATTTTTTCCGGTCGTCAGTACACTGTCTACTTTGTATGAGCCAATTGTCGTCCTGATACAGTTTTGTGCTATATTTTTCAGTATCTCTTCAGGATTTTCGGAAGCATACAAAGCTTTGACCGGGTCGGTCACTCGGTATTCGGCATAAAAATCTACATTGATAAAATTATAATCCGAAGTAATCATTACCGCATCTGAATCATCACCGCTACCGTCAATACTATATCCTATAGAAAAACCTTTAATAGTGGTATTTACCTTGGTTACAGTCTGAATAAACGGAATCTTAAAATGGAGACCCGGCGTCGTCACCGCTTTCGGCTCGCCAAAAGTACACACTACCGCCTGTTCTTCTTCCTGAATTGTATAATACGAGTTTCCTACAACTATCAGTGCAAACACTATTATTATGACAAGTGCAGCCACGAATGCAGACTTTCCTTTGTCTACATTTCTTTTCATGGGATTAACCCTGTTTCCTCCAATCATAGCTTTTCCTCCTCTGTTTTAAGCATACTAAGTCAGCAAATAGTTTATTTAGGATTTTGCTATATGATATTATATAACAAAGTCTTGGAGAATACTAATAAAAAAATGGTAAATTCTTTATTAATAACTGGGGTTTTCAAGACGGACGTAGGACAATAAAGACAAATCAACGCAGGCACGCTCTCGCTACGGTTCAGCCACAGCGGTACTAAGCTCGAAAGGACCTCGCTAAGTACCGGTGGCTTCACAGTACCTGCTTATGATATTGTCTATATTGTCCTACTACGTTTTGAAAAAGAAAAGTTTAATGATCAGAGTTTGACCAACATCGGTTGGATAGTAAATGTTATTTCAAAGCCACAAATTTTACATGTATAAGTATCTGTTCTCCATGTTCCATCACTCATTTCATAATACTTAACCATAGTGACTAACTCATCATCCTCAAAAGCCAGTTCCGGGTCAGTAACCTCATAAGTTTTAATCACTGATGGTTCTTTTTGAGAACATCCAAACAAGCTAAGTAACGTAAACGTAATCATAATCATTCTTATTATTTTTTTCATAGATTCTTCACCCTATAGTCAAAATAATTTAGCTAAAAAACTATCTGGAATCATCATATTTTCTCCACCCATGCCCAAGTCAATTCCGTCATCATTATTACCATGAAAGTCACTTCCTCCAGTCAAAGCCAAATTATTTTTAATTGCAATATCCTGAAGTTTCTTAGAATATATAGCATCTTGGGTCGGATGTATTACTTCAATTGCATCTAAACTGTAATCCATAAGATTTTTTATTAATATCTCTGTTTCATTATCATTCAATCCATATTCTGCCGGATGTGCCAAGGACACAATTCCGCCTGCATTATGTATTTTTTCAGCTACTACTGAAAATGAGGGATAACTGCATTCAACATAAGCACTACCTCCTTTATGAAGATATTTTTTTAGTGCCTCCCATTCTGTTGATGCATATCCTTTTTTAACCAATGTTCTTGCAAAATTCATACGTGTCAGGATACATTCTTCGAATTGTTTTTCAACATCATTATAATCAATACATATTCCAATTCTTTGAAGAGCTCTTATAATTGCATCATTATGCTCATCTCTTAGCGCTTTTAGCGCCTTCATATATTCATTCAGTTTTTCTATGATAAAATTGTATCCCAAAACATGAATATTAATTAACCTATTACTAACATAACAACAGGAATTAATTTCAACACCATTAATAAACTTAATTCCAAGCTTTTCAGATTGTTTTCCAGCCCTTTCTAACCCTTTTATTGTATCATGGTCAGTCAGCGAAACGGCTGACAACTCTTTCTTTTTTGCATAGTACAATAATTCCTCAGGTGTATAAGTTCCATCTGAGTATATAGAATGAAAATGTAAATCAATATATGCCATTTTAATTCTCCTATCAATTTGTTCCACGAAGATATCCTCTGGAAGAAGTGCAACGTCTGTAGAATCAATTACCCTAATGGAGAGAATCCCCAAGGCTGTCAGGAGACGATAGTTTTGCGGATGCTGTCGCAAGTAGTGCCCAACGTATGCAGTTCGTCTTAGGTAATGTTAATTTCTAATGTTACACTCTCATAAATCCACAGCAACCAAATTCAGACATTTTCCGGAATCCCATAGTTTTGTAAAAGGCGATGGTTTTCTCTGTGTTGTCTGTTGCAAGCTCAATCTGTCGCACATGACTGTATCTATCCAGAATCGCCTTCAGAAGCGCCGTACCAATACCTCTGCGCTGATATTCCGGAAGCACCAGAATATCCTGTACAAACACAATGGTATGACCATCGCCTATGGTACGGATGATGCCCACGAGCTGCTCCACATCGTATGCCGCCAATGTCAGCATGGAGTTCGCAAATCCTTTCCGAAGTACATCCGGCTGATCTGTATATGCCGTCCATCCGGCACTTGCATACAGGCGCAGGATTTCCGCTTCATTATAAGTTTTGTATTCTCTGATTTCCATATAAGTGATCTCTTACCTCCAATTCGTACAACGCCGTTGATCTGCCATTAGGATGATCAATGATGTCCACGATTTTAAACCCGGCGTTCAGATAAATCTTTCTGACAGTCTTTTCATCCAAAGCAGTATCCAGACGGATATATCGGATACCACGCTTGCGGCACTCGGCTTTGATCGCGTTCACAACGAGCTTTGTAATGCCCATTCCGGCATACTTACGGTGAACACAGAGTTTATGCAGATAGGCAGCTTCATATTCAGGAACATTTGGCCAATAATCAGAATCCGCCCATTGCAAGATAAAGGCACAGACGATCTCGTCGTCAATGGTTCCGATACAGAAATTCTCCGGCTGGGCGTCGGAGGTGATCAATTCTTCCGGTGTCAGCCATTCATCGGGTCAGACCCGGAATCCCTGCTCACGGCCCCATGTCGCCACTTCCTTCATAACAGAAATTGCTTTTGATACTTCATTGAAGTGAATTATTATGTCGCTCATGATTCATTTTCCTTTACAGAGGCAATCATAAATCGATAACCACCGATGCTGACCTCAAATGCCATATCGCCCCATGGCTGAATCGTTAACTTAGTTGGTTTCAATGCCAGATGGTTTTCATATATCCGCTGAATCTGTTCAGCCGGCACAGTCATGTAGATTTCAACCCCACACCCGATATTTGGGAGTTGATTGTCAGCAACATATCCGTCCGTTATGCCTAACAGAATAGAATTACCGTAAAGAGAAACTCCTATCAGAGGGTCGCCGCTTTCCGGTGGCTGCGAAAAATCAACATTCCACCCAGCGGCGGTAAATTCCTCTGCAGCCACATATGGGTCTATACAAGCAAGAATCGGTCTAATCATTTATTTCTACCTCTTTTAATAATAAAATCCCTCACGCCTAAGCAGCTTAACAAATTCAAAAATCTGTTCTCCCTCTACATCAAATGGGAAAACAAACGAAAATCCTATTTCAGCTTCATCGCAGGCACTGATATTTTCTTTCATTTCCTGAATCATCTGTCCATCGTGATAGAAGTCTGCAAGATAGTCTTCTACGCCGTAGGCCTCAAATTCATATTCAGAAAACTTATCAAAGGAATATGCTAAAGCGGCATCTCTTTTCAGTTTTGTGGAGACCGATATTTTATCGAACTGGATCTCAATATCACAAAAGCCTTTCACACTGATTACCGGTATGGGATAGGATTCTCTTTGCCATTCCCCTGCATCATTTATGTGATAGTGTCCGTTAAACCAACCGGGTTCAAGTTCAAATATTCTATGGAACAATGCGTGGATGATTTCCGCATTTTTAATTTCCAATCGATAATATGCATCATTGATTTCATTCAACCGTTCTTTATCCATTCAATCGCCATCCTTATTTCAAAATATTTACCAATTCAAGAAGTGAATGAATCACAAAATCCGGCTGAGGCAAGAGTTCACTATCTTTATAAAGAGCCTTACGATCCAATAGCACCGTTTTCATTCCAACCTTTTGAGGACCATATACATCATCCATATAACTGTCTCCCACGAACAAGCAATCCTTTGCCAACCAACCGCTTTTACTCAAAATCGTTTTATAAAAATTTATGTCCGGTTTATAGACCTGCATATTTTCTGATGTGTAAATATGAGAAAAGGAAAGCTTATTCAATTCAAGATAATAAAGCAATGAATCTGTATCTGTAGTTGACCCGATCGCAATGTCTATATTTTCATTTCCAAGCTTTTCTAACGTCTCATAAACATCTGAAAAAACTAATCTCTCTGCAAACAAAGAGTGAATCATTGGCTTTATCTCTTTTGATGCGTCTGCTTCTATCCCATATTGTGCGAATGTTTCCGACAGACTAACTTCAAACAGTGTTTTTTCATTCAAAAATACTGATGCATTCATCTTCTGTCTTTTTTTTGCTTTCCAATCTTCATAAAATTTTTGAGCATCTAAATTAACACCAACATTAAAAAGTATTTGTTCAACCGCTTTTATTGAGTTGTTTCCAGTGTCGATTAGTGTTCCAAAGCAATCAAAAATGATATGTCTAATCATACTATGTGTCTCCACGAATATAAGCCTTTTCAACATCTGTCGATTTTTCAAATTGTTCTATGATTGAATCGCTCTCTTCCCACAAATTTCAATCCATACCACTAATATAGTACAACAATCACACTTATAATTCTATTAAAATTTGTATTTTTTTATTGGTTGTGCTGTGTTGATAGTTTCTGATAATAAAAAAGGTAGCTGATTGTCTGTTAGGATAATCGCTACCCAAAGGTAAACAATATTCAATTTTCTTATCATTTTTCTGTCTTAATGCCGTTTTCCCAACAAACCGGAAACGAATAAAAAATTTATTCCGGCAAATATTTTAACGGCTTTTTCATCTCTTCTGCAAGATACCTAACCGCACCGCCATACACGTCAAGCTTCTCTGCTTCTGCTATCATTTCTTCATATGCCTCACGCAAAAGCATCTTAATTTCGCTTCCATCTCTTTCATCTGTCGTGTTACGTGCCATCTTTACAGCTCTGCCCATCTTATTGCAGACAACGTTTAGCGCCGCTTTCTGCCCTTCATCCAGGTGTGCATCTCTCAGCTTCTGGATTTCACCTTTCAGGTAAAACAGCAAAATGCCCTCCTGCATCGCCAGGTTACTGTACACCTTCTCTGCCGTGCATTTGATCTCGGAATCTTTTTTCACGCCCACAATCATTCTGGTTACGTCCACTGACAGATTCCGGAAAAATTCCTCTGCTTCGCCAAGTTTCATTTTAAAATCCGTAATACCGTCAAAAAATTGTTTGTGATGCGGTGCGCGCAGGATATCCATATCGGCGGCAAACAGAATCGTCTCCATACGGAACATAGCGTCCTCCAGGAAATCAGCCGTCACCTCCTCCAGTGCCAGAGAATCCAGCTCCTCTGCAATCTCCCGGACACCATCTGCAATATAGCCATATGGCAGGCTCGGATCCGACAGTTTTTCGCCTGCTTCCATGCCCGCTTCCACTGCATCCTGAATCTTCTGCGTCGCATTTTTCCTCATATCCTGGAAAATCAGCGCTGACAGCTCATTCAGGAAATCTACGATTTTCTCCGATTTGATCCGGGCATTCTGCGCCAGGAGGTCATATTTCTCACACAGCGGTTGGAATGCGGCACGGTACTCTGGAATGGCTCTGGCAATCATTAGTCCCACCTGAAACGCCGTGACGCTGGCTTCAAAGGCGGTATCCTCCACAGCCTTTATAATAAGAAAACGGGCTGATATCTCATCTGTTCCCTGCGTTACTGAATTAACACGTTCCAAAACCTTTTTCAGTTCCTCCGCCATTTTCTCCGTCCTTTCGGACGCAAATTCCCAAGCCTGTGCATAAACTGTCGCCGCATCTCCGGTAACCCCTTTCTGCTTCCTGGTATCCGCTGCCGTCTCCTTTGCCTGTACAATCAGGCTGTTCAGCTCACGAATCATCTCCTCTGTGGTTTTTGAATTACACATTGCAC
>CAMWWS010000046.1 GCA_947178085.1 uncultured Lachnospiraceae bacterium
ACAGCCCTGTAAGGAGATAATTGATGAGATAATGTCTCAGGGAACAGAATTGCTGAACAGGAAGTTTTAGGAGACGTTAGTGCAGGTATAGTATATCAGTGGTATGGAGGATTGGAATGAGCAAAACGGCATTTATTTTTCCGGGTCAGGGTTCGCAGTACATTGGCATGGGAAAGGATTTTTTTGATACATATAGTGAAGCAAGAGAAGTATTTAAACTTGCGGGTGAAGTTTCAGGGCTTGATATGGAGACGCTCTGCTTTGAGGAGAATGATAAAATAAACATAACAGAGTATACTCAGATAGCTATGCTTGCAGATGAAGTTGCAATTTTAAAGGTGCTTGAGTCCAAGGGTATAAAGGCAGATATTGCAGCGGGCTTAAGTCTTGGTGAATACGGCGCACTCGCAGCGGCGGATGTTATGGATTTGAAAGATTTGTTCCATATTATAAGAAAGCGCGGTATCTTCATGCAGGAGGCATATCCCGTAGGCGGAGCAATGACAGCAGTGCTCGGGCTTGACGCTGAGAGAATAAATGAGATTTGCAAAGCAACAGAAGGGATTGTGACAGTAGCAAATTACAACTGCCCGGGACAGATAGTAATTACAGGTGAAGAGAAGGCGGTGGCTTTGGCTGCGGAGGCTCTTATGTCAGCAGGGGCAAAACGCTGTGTTCCTTTGAAGGTAAGCGGACCTTTTCACTCTGAACTCTTAAAGGGAGCAGGTGAAAAACTTGGAGAGGAGCTTAAGGACATCGTAGTAAGAAAGCCTTCAATACCGTATATCAGCAATGTGAATGCAACATATGTAAGTAATGAGGCGCCTATAAAGGAGCTTTTGCAGAATCAGGTGTCAAATTCCGTATGCTGGCAGCAGACTATTGAGAAGATGATAGCTGAAGGTGTTGATACGTTTATTGAAATCGGACCGGGAAAAACTCTTAGCGGTTTTATGAGAAAGATAAACAATGACGTTAAGTGTATTAATATTGATAAAATAGAAGACTTAAAGAAATTAGAAGTCTTGTAGAAAGGCATGGTCATTAAAATGTTAAAAGAAAAGATAGCTCTTGTGACAGGAGCGGGACGCGGCATTGGACGCGAGATAGCGCTTACGCTTGCAAAAAATGGTGCCACAGTGATCGTAAATTACAATGGTTCAAAGGCTTCGGCGGACGAAGTTGTTGAAGAGATAACAAAAAACGGAGGAAGCGCAGAGGCAATTCAATGTAATGTGGCCGATTTTGCGGAAAGCGAAGAGCTTGTAAAAGCGGTACTTGAAAAGTACAAAAGGGTAGACATTCTTGTAAATAATGCCGGTATTACAAGAGATAATCTGATAATGCGCATGAGCGAGGAGGATTATGATGCAGTACTTGATACAAACTTAAAAGGCACATTTAATATGATAAGGCATCTTTCACGCAGTTTTATCAAGCAAAGAAGCGGTAAAATCATAAACATTACATCTGTTAGCGGCGTGCTTGGAAATGCAGGGCAGGCTAATTATTCGGCATCAAAGGCAGGCGTTATCGGACTTACAAAAAGTGTGGCGAGAGAGCTTGCAAGCCGTGGCATCAATGTAAATGCAGTGGCTCCGGGCTTTATTGATACAGACATGACAAAGAATATGACAGATGATGCTAAAAAAGCGGTTAGTGAAATGATACCTATGGGCAAAATGGGAAGCGCAAAGGATATTGCTGAAATGGTAATGTTTCTTGCAAGCGAAAACTCAAATTACATCACCGGTCAGGTAATATGTGTTGATGGTGGTATGGCTATTTAATAGTGACTGGTTGAAAAATCAAAGAAAGGCGTGGTTATCAAATGAAAAAAAGAGTAGTAGTAACAGGTATGGGCGCGATTACTCCTATCGGAAATAGTGTAGACTCTTTTTGGGAGAGCGTTAAGCAGGGCAAAATCGGTTTTGACAGGATTTCATATTTTGATGCATCGGAGTATAAATGTAAGCTTGCAGCAGAAGTGAAGGACTTTAATGCTGAAAATTATATGGATAAGAAATCAGCACGCAGAATGGAGCAGTTCTGTCAGTTTGCAGTAGCAGCGGCTAAAGAGGCTATAGAAGATGCCGGAATAGATATGGAGAAGGAAGATGCGTTCAGGGTTGGATGTGCTGTAGGAAGCGGCATAGGAAGCATTCAGGCAATGGAGCGTGAATACACAAAACTCGTAGAGAAAGGACCATCGAAAATTTCTCCTTTGTTTGTTCCTCTTATGATTTCAAACATGGCTGCAGGAAATGTCAGTATTATGTTTGGATTAAAGGGTAAAAACATTAACGTTGTGACAGCGTGTGCAACAGGTACGAACTCGATCGGTGAAGCATTTAGGACAATTCAATACGGAGATGCTGATATTATTTTGGCAGGAGGTACAGAGAGCTCTATTACGCCATTGGGAGTCGGTGGGTTTGCGGCGCTTACAGCACTTTCACCCAGTGAAGATCCCGTAAGATGTTCTATTCCATTCGATAAGGACAGAAGCGGATTTGTTATGGGAGAGGGTGCAGGTATAGTAATACTTGAGGAACTTGAGCATGCAAAGGCAAGGGGGGCGAAGATTTATGCAGAGGTAGCAGGTTATGGATGCTCGGCAGATGCATTTCATATCACATCACCTGCAGAGGACGGCTCAGGCGCGGCGGCAGCTATGATAAATGCAGTGAAGGACGCAGGTATACAGCCTACGGATATCACGTATATCAATGCTCACGGAACAAGCACACATCACAACGATTTATTTGAAACAAGAGCTATAAAGTATGCGTTTGGTGATCATGCGTATAATATAAAAATTAACTCTACAAAATCGATGATAGGTCACTTGCTTGGTGCCGCAGGTGCGGTTGAATTTGTTACGTGCGTGAAGGAAATTGAGGAAGGCTTTATTCATAAGACAGTAGGTCTTCAGGAGAGTGAAGAAGAGATGGACTTAAATTACTGCAAAGAAAGTTCAATGGAAGATATTGTATATGCTCTTAGTAATTCACTTGGTTTTGGAGGACACAACGCAAGCATATTGATTAAAAAATTTACTGAATAGCGGGAACATAAAATCAGCGTATATATTATTAAATAATGCGATATACAGATACGACGCAGGAAAGGTAGCAGATATGTCAGTTTACACAGCAAAAGAAATAATGGACATAATTCCACACAGACACCCATTCATGCTTATAGACACAATTGAAGAGCTTGAGGAGGGACAAAGAGCACTCGGTAAAAAGTGCGTCAGTTTCAACGAACCGTATTTTGCAGGTCATTTTCCGGGGAATCCCGTAATGCCCGGAGTGCTTATAATCGAGGCGCTTGCACAGGTTGGAGCGGTTGCAATTTTGGAGATGCCTGAGTGGAAAGGAAAGACAGCATATTTTGTGGGAATAGACAAAGCACGCTTTAAGCAGAAAGTCTATCCCGGAGATGTTCTTATGCTTGAAACAAAGATTGTAAAGGTAAAGGGACCTATCGGAGTAGGTGAGGCAACAGCCACTGTAAACGGAAAAATTGTCTGTAAGGCAGAATTGACGTTTGCAATCGGGGATTAACCGGGAAGGAAAAGGGGTTAAATATGAGTAGAATTCGGAAATTTCCTACTGATTTGTATAACAGACTTGAGGAAAGACTTAGGAATAAGTTGAAAAACAATAATTCAGATATTGCAAAGGATGCGATAAGTGAGGATCTTATAAAATGTCCTAAGTGTGGTAAGATGGTAGAACGTGCTCATGTAGTAAAGAGAAAGTATGTATGCTATGAATGCGGCGGATATTTCCGCGTAAGAACCAAAAATCGCATTCGAATGGTAGCTGACTTCAAAACATTCGAACCGTGGTTTGAAGACATGGAGGTAAGCAATCCGCTTGATTTTGAGGGATATGAGGAAAAACTTGCGGCGGCACGTGAAAAGACAGGACTTAACGAGGCGGTCACGGTCGGACGGTGCAAGGTATTTGGTGACGACATTGTGCTTGGCGTGTGTGATTCGCGTTTTATGATGTCAAGTATGGGGCATGTTGTTGGCGAGAAAATTACAAGGGCAATTGAGAGGGCAACAGAGCTTAGGCTTCCCGTATTTTTGTTCTGCTGTTCAGGCGGTGCAAGAATGCAGGAAGGAATTATATCCTTAATGCAGATGGCTAAAACTTCTGCTGCAATAAAAAAGCATGGAGATGCAGGGCTTTTATTCTGCCCAATCCTTACAGACCCTACAACAGGCGGCGTAACAGCAAGCTTTGCTATGCTTGGAGATGTAATTATGGCTGAACCGGGAGCGCTTATCGGCTTTGCAGGACCGCGCGTTATCAGACAGACGATAGGACAGGAACTTCCGGAGGGTTTTCAGACAGCAGAATTTCTTGTAGAGCATGGTTTTGTTGATGGTATCGTTGAAAGAGAACGGCTGAAGAAAACAATACATTTTCTTATAACCGCGCATCAGGGAGTAGGAAAAAAGACCTATAATAATTTCGGAGAAGAAAAAGACTTTAAGTTTGAACTTAGCGAGAGCTTAAAGGAACAGTCATGGAATGCGGAACAATTTACGGCATGGGAAAAGGTAAAGGCAGTAAGACAAATAGACAGACCGTCCGCGATGCAATATATTGACAGCATATTTGACGTGTTTGTGGAGGCGCACGGCGACAGAGGTTTCGGTGACGATAAGGCTCTTGTCGGCGGAATCGCATTTATTGGAATGCAGCCTGTAACTGTTATAGCTGATTTAAAGGGAAACAGCCTTGAAGAATGTCAACAGAGAAACTTCGGAATGCCGCTTCCTGAAGGATACAGAAAAGCTTTAAGACTTATGAAGCAGGCTGAAAAGTTTAACAGACCGATTATCAGCTTTGTAAATACGTCAGGTGCATTCTGCGGTGTTGAGGCGGAGGAACGCGGTCAGGGTGAAGCGATTGCAAGAAATCTTCTGGAGATGTCAGGCTTAAAGGTGCCCGTTTTATGTATTTTGATAGGAGAGGGTGGAAGCGGCGGGGCGATTGCCACTGCTGTAGGAAATGAAGTTTGGATGATGGAAAATGCTACATACTCAATTCTTTCACCGGAGGGCTTTGCATCAATCCTTTGGAAGGATGCAGGCAGAGCGCAGGAGGCAAGTGAAGTTATGAATATAACGGCACAGGATTTAAAACGTCTTGGCGTTATAGAGCACATTGTTCCCGAGTTTGGCGGTGCGGGTGCAGAAACTTCAGAAGCGATTGCCGGATATATGAAGAAGCACATTATGGAGTTCTTGGAAAAATATAGCGGTATGAGCGGTGAGGAAATTGCAGCCGAGCGTTATTCACGCTTTAGAAGTTTTTAAGGAGTAGTTTAATGAAAATAAATGAATTGAAAATAGGCGGTATAACAGCCCGCGTTCCGTTAATACAGGGCGGAATGGGTGTAGGAGTGAGTTTGTCGGGACTGGCAGGGGCAGTTGCGGCAGAAGGCGGAATAGGAGTCATTTCCACAGCGCAAATCGGATACCGTGATCCTGATTTCGACAGACATCCGATAGAGTGTAATTTAAAGGCAATAGACGATGAGATAAAGAAAGCGAGAGTAATTGCGCGCGGCGGCATCATTGGAGTAAATATAATGGTGGCGACGAAACGCTACGAGGATTATGTAAAGGCGGCAGTCAAATCAGGCGCTGACATAATAATATCAGGTGCAGGACTTCCGATGACACTCCCTGAAATTTCGGGAGACGCCAAGATAGCGCCTATAGTTTCAAGTAAGAAAGCATTATCTGTGATATCAAAATATTGGGATAAGAAATACAATAGAAAACCTGATTTGATAGTCATAGAGGGACCGATGGCAGGAGGGCATTTAGGATTCAGCACGGAAGAAGTAGATGAATATACGGTTGCAAAGACAAAAAATTATGATGATGAGATTAAGCAGATAATTGCGCTTGCAGATGAGTTGGATGTACCTGTAGCAGTGGCAGGAGGCGTCTATGATCGTGCCGATATGGAACACTATTTAGCAATGGGCGCGAAGGCTGTTCAGGTAGCGACGCGTTTTGTCACGACAAAAGAATGTGATGCATCTGATGCATATAAGCAGGCATATATCGATGCTAAGAAAGAAGATATTGTTATCGTGAAAAGTCCAGTTGGAATGCCGGGACGCGCGATACATAATGCATTTTTGGATAAAGTGGCAGCAGGAGAGCGGTTTATGAGAGGATGCAGGCAGTGTGTGAGTACCTGCAATCCTGAGACAACTCCATATTGTATAACGGAGGCGCTTGTAAATGCAGTGAAAGGAAATCTTGATGAGGGCTTGATTTTTTGCGGAAGTAATGCTTACCGGGCAGAAAAAATTGAGTCAGTATCAGATATAATGGAGGAATTTTCAAAATGACTATAAAAATCACAGGTACAGGGAGCGCTTTGCCTGAAAAAACAGTTACAAATTTTGATTTAGCAAAGCTTGTGGATACTTCTGATGAATGGATACGTGAGCGCACCGGCATATCAGAGCGCAGAATTGCCACAAATGACACAGTATCGTCACTTGCCTCAAAAGCATGCGGGAAAGCGCTTGAGATGGCAGGGCGTAATGCAGAAGATGTGGAACTTATCATAGTTGCAACCTGCTCGCCTGAGTTTTTGCTTCCCTGCTGTGCGTGTCAGGTCCAGAGTGATATAGGAGCTCATAAAGCCGTGGCATTTGATTTAAACGCGGCGTGTTCGGGATTCCTGTTTGCTTTGAATACGGCTTATGCATATATGCAGACGGGACTTTATAAAAATGCATTAATTGTAGGAAGCGAAGTGCTTTCTAAACTTATAGACTGGACGGACCGTTCTATATGTGTGCTTTTCGGAGATGGAGCGGGAGCTGCTTTTGTGGAAGCTTCGGATATGGATGAAATTTATGAAAGCGGTAGAAAAGCGGGTATTGAGAGTATAGTAATGGGTTCTGACGGCACAAAGGGAATGACTCTTTCGTGTATGGAAAGGGAACTGGCGAACCCTTACGTGGAAAAAATTGAGGACGTAAATCCGTTTGTCCATATGGATGGACAGGAAGTATATAAATTTGCGACAAGACAGGTTCCTGCCTGCATTAGTGAGGCATTGGAAAAAGCCGGCGTTACAATAGCTGATATTGATATGTTTGTACTTCATCAGGCGAATATACGTATTATTGAGTCCGTAGCTAAGCGTTTAAAGGCGGATTTATCTAAGTTTCCTGTAAATTTAGACAAGGTAGGGAATATGTCGTCTGCGACGATTCCGGTATTGCTTGACGAATTGAACAGAGGTGGTAGAATAAAGAAAGGTGACAGACTTGTGTTATCGGGTTTTGGAGCTGGGCTTACATATGGAGCCAGCGTACTTGTCTGGGGCTAAAGATTGATATGGAAGTAAAATGGGTTAGTGCATATATGAAAAAGGATACAAACAAAACATTAAATGAATTACTCGTAAAGATTTTTAATAATATGCTGGACATAGAGGAAAGAGCCATCATAACGGAGGAATTCATTGATATTACAAATAATGATATGCACATTATAGAGGCAATAGGAATAGATGAATTGCGCAATATGTCCGAGATAGCATCACGGCTTGGCGTCACAGTAGGCACGCTTACGACAAATATGAACAGCCTTGAGAAGAAGGGATATATCATTCGCCAGCGCAGTGAAGATGACAAGCGTGTTGTTTTGGCTGCACTTACGGATAAAGGTAAAAAGGCTTTTTTCCATCACAGAGATTTCCATAAGAACATGATTAAAGCAATCGTGAAGGATTTGAATGAGGATGAAATGAAATCGGTGATAAAGGTATTGCTGAATCTGAATGATTTTTTATTGAGCATGCAAAAGGGGTGAAGATATCCGAAAATTACCATAGTATTTCCGACAGGCAGTATGTTAAGATATTATTAGAGAATATTTTCTATTACTGACAAAACTTGCAAAGGCTGTTTATGAGGGAAAAGAAAAAACGGAAGAAGAAAAAAATCATTATTGCAATCTGCATTATAACAGGGTTATTTATTACCCTGTATTTTGTGTTAGTAAACTTTTTGGTAAGTGCGGCGCTTGTGCCGTCTTTTATGCGGAAGCTGGAAGCTTTTGAAAGAATTACAGATGAAAGCTATGAAGCGCAGGTACAGACATCGGATATTAAGGTAAACCGCCAGTTGGCTCTGAATGAGACCGATGAGTGGCTGCAGACTGTAAATAGTCAAAAGATTTCCGTGATGACTGATGACGGCTATAAATTGATTGCGAAAGAATTTTTTGTGGAAGAAGAAAGTCATAAGTGGCTGCTTTTGCTTCATGGATATACCGGTTGGAAAGAGGAAATGTATCCGTTTGCATACTGGTATAATACACAGGGCTATCATGTCATTGCGCCTGATTTACGCTGTCAGGGAGAGAGCGAAGGTGATTTCATAGGTATGGGTTGGACAGACCATTATGACTGCAATCTGTGGATTGATTATATTCTTTCACAGGACCCGGAAGCTGTAATAGTGCTTCATGGACAGTCTATGGGAGCGGCAACTGCTTTGATGATGACGGGAGAAGAAAACCTTTCGGAAAATGTTGTCGCAGTTATATCGGATTGTGCGTATACAGACGCATATTCAATGTTTGGTGAAAAAGTCAGCGAATGGTTTTATCTGCCGGCATTTCCGTTAGTTGATACGGCGTGTTTAGTGCTTCGGGCCCGCGGGGGGTATAATTTAAAGGATGCGTCAGCGATTGACGCAGTAAAAAAAAGCAGTGTGCCTACGCTTTTTATCCACGGAGCTGATGATGCTATGATATCAGTTCAGATGACAAAGGATTTGTATGAGGCGGCAGCCTGCCGGAAGAAGTTATTGATTGTGGAAGGTGCAGGGCATGCGCAGTCTCAGGAAAAAGATCCCGATTCATACTATAATACCATAAAGACATTTTTGGAAGAGAACATAGAATAACAGCAATATTGCACAATTGTTCTTTTAGTTGTATTATTATATTAAGTATGAACGGAAGGAATGGAAAACTATGAAGAAGATTATTGTCACAGGATGTAACGGACAGTTAGGCCGTGCGGTAAATAAACATTTTGCCGGAGATAATACATATGAGTTTGTTAATACTGATGTAGGCGAGCTGGATATTACAAGTATTGATAAAGTGATGGAATTTGTAAGAGGCGTTAAACCTTATGCCATTATTAACTGTGCAGCGCATACCGGGGTGGATGCCTGCGAAACGGAAGGCGATAAGGCATACCGTATTAATGCGATAGGTCCAAGGAATTTATGTATTGCGGCAACAGAAACCGGAGCTAAGATGATTCATATTTCTACGGATTATGTATTTGACGGAAAAGGAACAAGACCTTATACGGAGTTTGATGCGGTGGGTCCTCAGGGAATGTACGGTTTAACCAAACTGGCGGGAGAGAATTTTGTAAAGGAGTTTGCAGACAGGTACTTTATTATTCGTACTGCATGGCTTTATGGTGATGGAAAAAACTTCGTAAAAGCAATGTTGGGTAAGTCGGAGACAAATGATAAGGTCAGGGTTGTAAAAGATCAGGTGGGTTCGCCCACAAGCGCGGAAGAGCTGGCAAAAGCGATTGCATACTTACTGCCTACTGAAAACTACGGACTTTTCCATGGTACATGCGAAGGAGACTGCAGTTGGTCGGAATTTGCGGAAGAAATCTTCCGTCTGGCGGGAAAGAAGACGGTCGTAGAGGCGATAACTACGGAGGAATTTGGTGCGAAAGCACCGCGTCCTGCATATTCGATTCTTGAGAATTATATGTTCAAACTGACGACTGATTTCATGTTTGCTGACTGGCATGATGCTATTGAGAAATACATGAGAGAAATTTAGGATTATACAAAAAGAAAAGGATAAAATTCAAATGACATTTTTACAGGCGCTTGTTAAGAATCCCATATTTGTTGCAGCGGTTATGGGATGGTTTGTTGCACAGGTATTGAAAATGGCAATTCATTTTCTTGTTACCAAAGAACTTGTATGGGAGCGGATGATAGGCAGCGGCGGTATGCCGAGCTCTCATTCCGCTACAGTATGCGCGTTGGCGACGGCTACAGGAATACAATATGGCGGCGGAAGCTTTGAGTTTGCAATGGCTGTGATTATGGCGATTATTGTTATGCATGATGCTTCGGGAGTCAGGAGAGAAACCGGAATACAGGCGCGGGTGCTAAATGAGATGATGGCCCTGTTTCGGGAAATGGGAACTAAAATGTCGGTTGAGGATAAGTTGAAAGAATTTGTTGGTCACACGCCGCTTCAGGTTTGGATAGGTGCGTTACTTGGAATCATTACAGGATTCCTCACATGTCAGTTTATGATTGCAGGGTACAGTATTTTCTGATAATAGCGTTACCACTTTCTGCGATATTCTAAAGGCGTCATATTCTCGTATTTTTTGAATACTTTGATGAAGTATCCTGCGTTCTGAAATCCGCAGTCAAACGCAATATTTTCTATAGATGCGTCAGAGAAGCGAAGCATGGATTTCGCGTGGGAAATACGCTTGGAGGTTAAGTCGCTGCCAATAGTAACGCCATAGATTTTTTTATATTCTCTTGAAAGATGAAATTTACTGATATAGAATCTGGAAGATAAATCTTCCAGATTTATTTTTTGGGCATAATTATTCTCAAGATAGTCACTGACTTGCTTCATTTTTTCCGGAATGGAAGATATCTCCTGGTTTCCCTGATTTTCACTAAAACACAAAGTAATAAGGTCAGTAAGGCAGCGGTTGGCAAATAGCTCCATCAAAGAAGTTTTTGAAGAATGAATTTGATATATCTGCTGCAAAATATTCATGAAAGCAAGAGTATTTTCCGGATGAAAAAGAAATGAGCGGGACTGTTTCAAAAAATTTGAATAAAAATACGGAACTTCCTTTCCGTAAAAGTGCACCCACATAAGACTCCACGGATCATTTGCGCTGCTTTCATGGGAATAAGGCTTTGTACAATCCAGCCAGACACAGTCCCCTGCCGTAATAGTGAAACGGTTTCCGTCATAAGAAACATAACCACTTCCGTTTAAAACAATGAAGAAGAGGCAAGAGCTAAGGTTCTGTCTTTGGCTTACATGTGGTTCCAGACTTTGCAGTGTACCGACCTCCTGCACGTAAAGATAGTGCTCTTTGGCATAGGAAGAAGGCGTTGCTATGATACGCTCGGAGGTAGATTTTGCCATTTTTTATATTCCTTTCTCTTTAAGCATTGACAGAGCAAGATTTTACCATTAAGCGGCAATATTTTATGTTGATACTTATATTATACAATAGTATACTTCCATATGGAATAGCAAGAAAGTATGTTTTGAAAGCTTTTACATGAAAAAATAAAGAAAGAGGAAAATTAATATGCAAAAAGTAGCGTTAATTACAGGTATTACAGGTCAGGATGGTTCTTATCTGGCTGAGTTCTTGCTGGAAAAAGGATATGAAGTGCATGGGCTTATCAGGAGGCACAGCATTACTAACACGGCAAGAATAGACCATATTTTACAGTCTGACTATAATAAAATCAAATTTTTTCTGCATTTTGCCGATACGACAGATTCCAGTAATCTGATGCGTCTGATTGCTGAAATCCGGCCGACGGAAGTATATAATCTTGCGGCACAGTCACATGTGGGAGTTTCCTTCGAGGTGCCGGAATATACTGCCGAAGCAACGGGCGTAAGTACATTGAAACTGCTTGAGGCAATCCGCGTTAATGGCGGAAATTGCAGATATTATCAGGCGTCTACTTCTGAATTGTTTGGAGGTATTCCTGAAACGGCTCCGCAGAGTGAGACAACTCCGTTTTATCCTAAAAGTCCGTATGGCGCTGCAAAACTGTATTCTTACTGGATTACAGTCAATTACAGAGAGTCTTATAATATGTTTACCTG
>CAMWWS010000047.1 GCA_947178085.1 uncultured Lachnospiraceae bacterium
CTTTATCACAGTCTGTGTTGACAGGGGCATCTGTAAAGGTGCTCCTGATTCTTGCGTTATTTATAGGAGTGATTGCCGTAAAGGAACTGGCGGAACGCCGGAGTCAGGTTCTGTTTTTGGGAGCGGCAGGAGTTTTATTGTTTTTTATATTATATATGTTGGGGACGGCATTTATTTTACTTGGAGTTTTCTTATGTTATGAAGTGCTTACTTATTTTAAACCTAAGCTGTTATGGTACTTGATACCTTTCGGATTAGCTTGTGTACCCGGTGAGATAGAAGTCTCAATGCAGTTGATCATTGCCGTTTTAATGGGAATTATATATTGCCAGCATGATTTTGTGGTAGAATCATATCGAAAACAAACGAAAGAGGATACTATCGAGGAACAGAAATTAAAGCATAGCATGAACCTGAGGGAGCATGAAATGCAGGAGGAAGTCAGAAAGAATTTGCTGATGGCGGAAAATCAGATATTGGAAGAACGTGCAGGACTTTCCCAGACTTTGCATGATAAGCTGGGACATAACATTAACGGTTCCGTATATCAGTTGGAAGCAGTGAAGGTTTTGATGGAAAAGGAACCTGAAAGATCCAAAAAAATGATACAGGCAGTAATCGACCAGCTTCGAGGCGGAATGGATGAGATTCGGATAATCCTAAGAAACGAGCGCCCGAAAAAGTACAAGCTTGCAATGCTTCAACTGGAAAAGCTGTGCGAAGACTGTAGATTGAAGGGAGTAGAGGCGGAACTTATTACGGAGGGAGAATTAAAGGATATTCCTGAGAGATATCTGGAAGTCATTTTGGACAATGCTTATGAAGCGGTTTCCAATTCCATGAAACATGCAAGGTGCAGTAGAATAAAAATCAGTGTGCATGTATTAAATCAAATGATACGCTGCAGTATATCGGATAATGGCATAGGATGCAAGGAAGTGATTGACGGAATGGGAATTTCGGGAATGCGGAAAAGAGTGCGTGAGGTTAATGGTATTCTGGATTTTGATACGGAAGCAGGATTTACAATAAATATGTTACTGCCGTTATAGGAAGGAGCATAGGGTGAAAAATAAATTTTTCACCCGCAAATTTGTGCTTGAGGGCACAAATTCGCAGGTTGAGGAAGGAGAATAGGTATTAATATGGACAAGATTAAAATAATTATTGCGGAAGACAGCGATTTTGTAAGAGACGGAATGCGGATTATATTGGATGTGGATGAAGATTTTGAGGTAATCGGCTGTGCAAAAAACGGGCGTGAGGCTATTGATATTGCTAAGGAAAACGCTCCGGATATTTTTCTGATGGATATACAGATGCCGGAGATGGATGGAATCGAGGCCACTAAGTATATTGTAGAAAATAATCTGGGGAAAGTTTTGATTCTTACTACTTTTGATGATGATGAGCTGGTGCAGAGTGCCTTGAGGAATGGTGCTAAAGGATACCTGATCAAGAATCATACGCCTGAGCATTTAAAGCAGATGATAAAATCTGTATATAATGGAACAGGAGTAATGGAAGAAGCTATTTTGGAAAATCTTGCAAAAAATACGGGCGTTAAGGCTGGCAGCTTTTGTGAAGACGGTTATACCGCACGGGAAATGGATATTATTAAGGCTGTGGCAGAGGGATTGTCAAATAAGGAAATTGCGAATCGTCTTTTTATCACGGAAGGTACAGTGAAGAATTATGTTACTTCTATTCTGGCAAAAGAGAATTTGTCACATCGTACTGCGCTGGCGGTGTATTATCTGACTGGGAAGAAGTAAAACGCTTAAAATGAGGAGTGCCCAGACATCTTGCGATGCCCGGGCTATTATGAAAAAAATTTATATTTGCAACTATCGTGTTAACTGATAAAATTATTATATACATAAATTATGAACAAACTATGAACACGATGTAAATCTGTCGTTAATTTTTATAAAAATAGAGATAACGAAAAGACAAATTTATATAAAATGCACAAAAAATGACATGTAATGGAGACAATGAGATAATGAATGTTGACTTGACAGAGGGAAAACCGGAATCAGTGTTGTGGAAATTCTGCCTTCCATTGTTTGGGAGTATTATTTTCCAACAGTTATATAATATCGCAGACAGCCTTGTAGCGGGTAAATTTATCAGTGAAAATGCTTTAGCGGCCGTTGGTAACAGTTATGAGATTACGCTTATATTTATTGCATTTGCGTTCGGCTGCAATATCGGCTGTTCCATTGTTGTATCCCAGTTTTTTGGCGCGCGTGATTACAGGACTATGAAGACAGCCGTTTATACGTCAATGATATCCAGTGCGGTGATCTGCCTGATTTTGATGGGGATAGGAATCATCGGATGTGAGTATCTGATGAGAATTATTAAGACTCCTGATGAAGTCTTTGCGGATTCCAAACTGTATCTTGACATCTATGTCTGGAGTCTTCCGTTTGTGTTTTTTTATAATATTGCGACCGGTATCTTTTCTGCAATGGGAGATTCCCGCACTCCGTTCCTGTTTTTGGCGTTTTCATCTACTTCAAATATCGTATTGGATATTGTGTTTGTTAAGACATTCGGTATGGGGGTTGACGGAGTTGCATGGGCTACGTTCCTGTGTCAGGGAGTCAGCTGTATTTTATCTCTTGGCGTAGTATTCTTTCGTTTAAGAGATGTCAAAACAGAAGCAAATGTACCGGTTTTTTCATTCTCTGTGTTTAAGAAATTTGTCAAAATTGCCGTGCCGAGCATCCTTCAGCAGAGCTTTATTTCCGTGGGTAATATTGTTATTCAACGCACTATAAATGGATTCGGACCAGGAGTTATGGCGGGTTATTCGGCGGCAGTGAAGCTGAATAATCTGGTAATAACATCATTTACCACGATTGGGAATGGTATATCTAATTATGCAGCACAGAATCTCGGGGCGAAGAAATTACACCGCATCAAATCCGGATTCCGTGCAGGGATAAAGATTGTATGGATAATAAGCATACCGTTAGTGCTTGCATACTTTTTTGCAGGACGTCAGCTTTTGTATCTGTTTATGAGTGAACCGACAGATGCGGCGGTTCAGACGGGAATCAATTATCTGAGAATCTTATCGCCATTCTATCTTGTCATTTCTGCAAAACTGATTGCGGATGGAGTTCTGCGTGGAAATGGTATGATGGGCAGATTTATGGCATCGACGTTCAGTGACTTAATTTTACGTGTTGCATTTGCCGTTTTGCTCTCCAAGACTTTCCTAGGAGCGACAGGTATTTGGTGCGCCTGGCCGATTGGATGGACGGTGGCGACACTTATGTCGGTTTATTTTTACAGTCGTGGACCGTGGAATGGGTATAACAAATCAGGAGGGTGACTATACTTTAGCTCTCCCATATAACGGAGGAAATATGTTAAAAATTACTTTTAAAGAAATTGATAAAGAAATTGAAAAACAGATTGTAGAAATATGGGGCAACTGGGTAACAGAATATGGGTGCCTGCATTATGGTGATGGTTGCTATTCGTTAGCTGCCATATATGATGGAAAGCCTGTTGGATTTATTTCTACATATCCGGTACAATTACCAGTACCTTTACAAATGTACAGTGATGCATATATTGATGATCTTGAAGTACACGAAGATTTCAGAAGGCAGGGAATTGCGAGAGAGATGTTGTCCATGACAGAAAGTTGGGCAAAAGCTTATGGGTATCATCAAATAAGATCATGGAGCTCTGATGATAAAAAAGAAGCTATCCCAATGTGGTATTCTCTTGGATATGGAGTGTGTCCTGCAATTATGCGTGGAATCAGCGTAATCAAAGAATTTATCGGAAAACCAGTTTATGGGTTTTATGTGTCCAAGGTTTTATGAATTGTGGAGGTTTTTCCGCAAGTTTCGGTTCACTTACACCGAATAGGCGCAGGCTGAAGAAAAGAGAACCGTCAAAGGTTCCTTTGTTTTGAATCTTCATATATTAGACTGAAAAATATATCGAAAAATCCCATTATTGTAATAAGAGCAGAAAAATGTTAAAATGAAAAAAATGCGGCAATACGCAAAAATTTCAGAAGGTGATTTGGATGCTGCCAAGAAAACAATATTTGGAGAAACTTATTCAAAAAAAAGACAATGGGCGGGTAAAGGTTATTACAGGTCTACGTCGATGTGGAAAATCCGTTTTACTTTTTCAATTATATAAAGACTATCTGATTAACGAAGGGGTGCCGCAGGAGCAGATTATCGGTCTTGCTTTGGACATTCTTGCAAATGCAAAGTATCGGAATCCGATAGAGTTGGATAATCACATCAGGGAACAGGTCACAGACAGTAATAAGCGATACTACGTCTTTATTGATGAGATTCAGTTTGTATCCGAAATTCAGAATCCTTATGTGAATGACCCTAAAGCAAAAATCACATTTATAGATGTAGTACTCGGGCTTATGCAGATGCCGAACGTGGATGTCTATGTTACCGGAAGTAACTCAAAGATGCTTTCCACGGATATTCTGACGCAGTTTCGTGACAGGGGTGATGAGATTAGGGTATTTCCGCTTTCATTTGCGGAATTTTACGAAGCATACGAGGATGACAAGCGCGGGGCATGGCAGGATTATTATACTTATGGCGGAATGCCTGTTGTTACAACTCTTGACACACATGAGGAAAAAAGCAGATACCTTCGTGAACTTTTTAGCAAAACTTACATCAAGGATGTGCTTGAACGTCATAAAATATTGAATGAGGATGAAGTGTTGGAGATTCTTTTAGACATCCTTGCATCATGCATTGGTTCATTGACCAATCCCAATAAGTTGTCAAACACTTTTAAAAGTGAAAGGCAGGTCAATGTAGCGCCGGAAACTATAGACCATTATATGGATTACTTTTTGGATGCGTTTCTGATTCAGAAAGCAATGCGGTATGATGTTAAGGGGCGAAAATATATTAAAACCCCTGCTAAATATTACTATACCGATCCGGGGTTGAGGAATGCAAGGTTGGGATTCCGCCAGCTGGAAGAAACACATCTTATGGAAAATGTACTGTACAACGACTTGGTCAGAAGAGGGTTGGATGTTGATGTTGGTGTGGTAGAATATAACACCAGAGGACAGGATGGTAAGAGCACGAGAAAGCAGCTTGAGGTTGATTTTGTGGTGAACAGAGGGAGTGACAGGTTTTACGTCCAGTCTGCTCTCAGTATCGCAGATCCGAAGAAGAGGGAGCAGGAGATCGCATCACTGCTTCGCATTCCTGATTCTTTCAAAAAGATTGTGGTGGTGAAAGATTACCTTAAGCAGTGGACGGATGAACACGGCATACAGTATATAGGAATAGAACAGTTCCTTCTTGATGAGGGACTATTGAAGTAAGGATTGAATAGACTAAAAAATATATCGAAAAATCTCATTATTGTAATAAGAGCAGAAAAATGTTAAACTATACGGGAAAGAACCATACCAAAGCAGTCGTGGCAAAGGAGAAGGAATACAAAGATGGATACTTTTTTGAATAAACTTTCACAAAAAGCTAATGCACAGGAACTGATAAATGCAAATTCGGCGGCGGATACGGCGAAGATGGAATTGATGCAGAAGCAGATGGATGAATATGATAAGCTGCTGCAGGAAATGCGCAAGGTGAATCTGAAGACTATAGAGAACATGGAACAGCTGCAGAAAGTGATGAATGAAAGCCTTCAGAAGATTGAGGCGATTCAGGAAAGCAGCGATACACATGCAGATATGGAAAAACTGCTGGAGGAAATGAAGAAGCAGTCAGATGAGCTTGCCGCGGCGAAGAAACAGCAGGAGGGACTTGTTGCAGAAACGAAGAAGCAGCAGGAAGAACTTGTTTCAGAAACGAAGAGGCAACAGGAAGAATCTGCCGCAGAGACGAAGAGGCAGCAGGAGGAATTTGCCGCAGAGACGAAGAAGCAGATGGATGAACTTATTGCGGGGATGAAGGAGCAGCGGGAAAACCTTCTGCCTGAAATGAAGAAGCAGATGGAAGAAGTTGTTCAACGTTCGGATGATTTCCTTCATAAAGAGAATGTTAAGGTTTACCGGAATGTGCAGGCTGCAATGACTGAAGAACTGGATAAGCAGTCGGAAAATATTTTGTCAAAGCAGTCGGAAATGGCTAAGAGTCAGAAAGCCATGATACCGCTTTCTATTGTTATCATTCTGTTGATTCTGGCGGATATAGCAATTAATTTACTGAATATTACCATACCGTTTTAGTGCTTGAGCAGGCTGCCGCGGACAACGGAGTCTGCTCCGTATTTTTTCCGTATGGAGTCAAGTGATTTTTCCAGCATGGCCTCTTTCTCAGCAGAAATACGTTGAGACGAAGAAGTATCCTGACTGTTGAGTGCAGGCATATCGAATAAGTTAAGCTGCACCGGATCTTCTGCTGAAAGCAGTTTGGAAGAACGGATTCCAAGCAATCGTATGGGAGTATCATCCCAAAGCTCATCAAACAGGGAACATGCGGTCCGATATATGGTATCGCTGCCGGATGTCGGACTTTCCAGAGTAGTCTGATGGGATACTTTTTTGAAGTTATTGTACTTAATTTCCACACTTATCATTTCTGCTGTCAGACCGGATTCGCGCAGTCTTTTGGCGACGGAGTCCGACAATTCCAAAAGGACATGCCGGGCCTCCTGTCTGTCTGTTACGTCATGGGACATAGTGGTGGAATTGCCTATTCCTTTCGCCTCGGACTGTTCTGTTTCTACTGTAGTGTCATCAATGCCGTTCGCATATTCCCAGAGCAGTTTTCCGTGGCTTTTCAAATTGGAAGTCAGAATATCTATATCAGTCCTTGCCAAATCTCCGATAGTTATTATTCCCAGATTACGTAATGCGCTTACACTGGAACGGCCGCACATATATAAAGAAGAAACCGGCATCGACCACATTTTTTCCTGAATTTCATATGAGTAAAGCGTATGTGTCAGGTTTGGCTTTTTAAAGTCCGAGGCCATTTTGGCAAGAACCTTGCGGTCGGAAATGCCGACATTTACGGTGAATCCAAGTTTTTCATAAACCTGTGTGCGAATATATTCAGCAGCAGTTTCCGGAGATGGAAAAAGCCTGCTTATAGGCGTATAATCCATATAACATTCATCTACACTGACTTGCTCAATATCAGGACAGATATCGGACAGAAGGTGCATCAGTTCCATGCTCCATCTGTTATATAAGCTGTGGTCAGGCTGCTCTACGAGGAGGGAGGGGCATTTACGCATAGCATTGACGATAGGTTCGCCTGTTGTAATGCCATAGGCTTTCGCAGGGATTGATTTGGCAAGCACCACGCCATGGCGTTTCGACATATCGCCGCCGATAATAGCAGGAATAGTGCGCAGGTCAACCTCGGAACCGCGATTAAGTTTATCTAATGCGCTCCAGCTAAGATATGCGGAATTCACATCAATATGAAAAATAATTCTGTCCATTGCAGACCGCTCCCCTTTTGCATGCCGTTCTATATTTAATATGAATATTTTACTGCATTCAGTCTATCATAGTTCTTGCAAAAAGGGAACATTGTCATTATGTCTTTACTTTTATTTCAAATATTGTTAAAATATAAAATGTTACAATATTATTACGGACAACAATATTAATAAGGAAAATAATTATGAAATTTGTAAGCAGACATTATAAAAAAATAAAAATTGCATATATTAAGGTTGCAGTACTTGTTGCTGCGATTGCAGCGCTTTTTCTACCTTACTACCGGGAACTGGAAAGTATGGGAGATAATCAGTTCACTGTATTCCTGAATGGAGAGCAGGTAGGCATTGTTGATGATGTTGACAGGATAGATAACTGCCTCATCAGTGCACGTAAAATAATTGCAGAGGGCAGTGATGAGATGGTACTTGCCGACAGTAATGTCACTTATGAGAGCTGCGAAGTGCTTTGGGGTGAAGTGGATGACGATGATGTCATAATAAGTAATATGGCATCGGTTTTGCAAGACAGCATCAGAGAGACTCTGAACCGTTCATATACGGTAAAAATTAACGAGTATACTGTTAATCTTGCCACTACGGATGAGGTGCTGGAATTATTGCAGGCATCTCTCGGCAAATATGATACGGAAAACCAGTACACTATAAGCCTTGTGATGGATCCCAATCGTGAGCTTAATGTGCTTACTACAGCTATTTATGCTAAAGAGGATGAGACAAACGAAGAACCGGCTATGATAGTTAACGCCGGTATAAATTCTGAATTGGCAAATATTTTTGCAACGGTGGAGCCGGAAACCGAAAAAGATTTTGACGATTATGATTTGGGTCTTAAATCAATCGAATTCGGAGATTCGGTAGAAGTTGTAGAAGCTTATCTGCAGGATTCTGAGATTACTCCGTTACAGAGGGCTATTGAGGAAGTGACTAAAGAGCAGGAAAAGGAACAAATCTACGAAGTGGTAGCGGGAGATACGCTGTCAAAAATTGCAATGAATAATGACCTTACATTGGACAGGCTGATTGCGATGAACGACACGATTGAGAGTGAAAATTCTATTATTCGTGTCGGCGATGAACTGATTATAACGGTGCCGGAACCTGAACTTTCGGTTGAGCGTGTAGAAGAAGTCTATTATGAAGAGGATTATGAGGCAGATATAATATATATCGATAATGATGACTGGTATAATACGCAGACCAGAACTTTGCAGGAACCGTCGGCAGGACACAGAATAGTAGTAGCAGACGTATCTTACCGTAATAATGAAGAGGTAGGAAGAGAAATACTGAAAGAAGAGATTACCTATGAAGCGGTGCCGAAGCAGGTGGAAAGAGGAACGAAGATTCCGCCCACTTACATCAAACCGATTTCCGGCGGAAGACAAAGCTCCGGTTTCGGATACAGAAAAGCACCGACTAAAGGAGCCAGCACTTATCATCAGGGCGTTGACTGGGCTACGCCTACCGGTACGGCAGTTATGGCTGCTTCTTCGGGAGTAGTTGTAAAGGCAGGCTGGGGCGGCGGCTACGGCAATGTAATCTATATAAATCATCCTGATGGAACACAGACCAGATATGCTCATCTGAGCAAAGTATTAGTGTCACCCGGGCAGTATGTATCTCAGGGACAGAAGATTGCTCTGAGTGGAAATACAGGTGTCAGCACGGGACCTCATGTGCATTTTGAGATAGTGATAAACGGCTCCAGAGTTAATCCTTTGAAGTATTTGAATTAATTTTAGTTTTATAATAGGAATCTTTTGATATACTGCCCCATTTACAAATGTGAAAATTATGGTATACTTTTAATAAAATGTTTATTATTATTTTAGATTATATCCGTATTTGTAATTGAACGATAAGGGGACTATATATGGAACAATATGCGATTAAAGGTGGAAATCCGTTAGTCGGTGAGGTTGAAATAGGCGGTGCGAAGAATGCTGCATTGGCAATTTTGGCGGCGGCTGTTATGACGGATGAAGCTGTTGTGATAGAAAATGTTCCGGATGTGCGTGATACCAATGTGTTATTGCAGGCAATGGAGAGCATAGGTGTCATCGTTACAAAGCTGGACAGGCATACCGTAAGAATTAACGCATCACAGATTAATGACCTTGTGATAGAAGATGATTATATTAAAAAAATAAGGGCGTCATATTATCTTTTAGGCGCTTTGCTGGGAAAGTACAAGAAGGCAGAGGTCGCTCTGCCAGGGGGCTGTAACATCGGATTAAGACCGATAGATCAGCATATTAAAGGGTTTCGTGCACTTGGTGCAGATGTCAGAATTGAACATGGATTGATTATTACCGAGACGGAGAAGCTGGTTGGTAATCATATTTATATGGATGTCGTAACGGTAGGAGCTACTATTAATGTTATGATGGCTGCAGCTATGGCGGAAGGTAAGACGATTATTGAAAATGCGGCAAAGGAGCCGCATGTGGTAGACTTGGCTAACTTTTTGAACAGTATGGGAGCCAGTATTAAAGGCGCGGGTACTGACGTAATCCGAATCAAGGGAGTTTCCAGACTGCATGGAACAGAGTATACCATTATTCCTGACCAGATTGAGGCGGGCACTTTTATGTTTGCTGCAGCGGTGACTAAGGGAGATGTAACTGTTAAAAATGTTATTCCTAAGCACTTGGAGTCAATTAGTGCAAAATTACTGGAAATTGGCTGTGAGTTGGAAGAATCTGATGATGCAGTACGTGTAGTAGCATCCAAACCGCTTGGGCATACTCACGTAAAGACGCTGCCGTATCCGGGATTTCCCACAGATATGCAGCCTCAGATTACGGTTGCACTTGGCCTTTCAGCTGGGACAAGCATTGTGACGGAAAGCATTTTTGAGAATCGTTTCAAATATATTGATGAACTTACCAGAATGGGAGCCAACATCAAGGTGGAAGGTAATACCGCTATCATTGACGGCGTTGAGCGATATACGGGAGCCGGCATTTCTGCTCCGGATTTGCGCGCAGGTGCGGCGCTTGTCATTGCAGCGCTGGCGGCTGAAGGTGTTACGACAATTGATGAAATTCAGTATATTGAACGCGGTTATGAAGATTTCGATTTAAAACTTCAGGCGTTGGGTGCGCAGATTGAGAAGGTAAGCACGCCACATGAAACTGCAAAGTTTAAATTCAAAGCAGGATAGATATTCGCTTATTTTCCGAATATTTTACTGTCAGCCTATTGACAGTAGAAGCAAACGGGTGTATGTTATTTAATAGTTAGACAAGTAAATATTGAGTTTTCTCTTATTCAGAGTGGTGGAGATACATAGGATCTGTGAAGCCACGGCAACCCCTGTATGGAAGGTGCCAACCTGAGCGAACAAGTCTGTCATATGACAGGTCGAACAATAAGAGGATTTGATTACTCCTGATATCAGGTCCGCTTATTTTGGTAAGTGGATTTTTTTTATTTTATAATACTAAAACGAAGAAAGGAAAAAAATATGGAAAAAAGATTATTTACCTCAGAATCAGTAACAGAAGGACATCCGGATAAAGTCTGCGATGCCATCTCCGATGCCATTTTGGATGCATGCATGGAAAAAGACCCCATGAGCCGTGTTGCCTGTGAGACAGCAACCTGTACAGGGTTCGTATTGGTGACCGGAGAGATTACCACAAGTGCTTATGTGGATATTCAGAAAATTGTGCGTGAAACCGTAAAGGAAATCGGCTATACAAAATCAGAGTATGGTTTCGATGGCAATACCTGCGCTGTAATGGTCGCAATCGACGAACAGTCCGCAGATATCGCAATGGGCGTTGACAAAGCATTGGAAGCAAAAGAAAACAAAATGTCAGATGCTGAAATCGAAGCAATCGGTGCAGGAGACCAGGGTATGATGTTCGGTTATGCAACCAATGAAACAGAAGAATATATGCCTTATCCTATATCACTTGCTCATAAGCTTGCATTGCAGCTTACGAAAGTCCGTAAAGACGGTACTTTGAAATATTTAAGACCGGACGGAAAGAGCCAGGTATCCGTAGAATATGATGAAAACGGAAAACCTGTAAGACTGGAAGCAGTAGTTCTTTCTACCCAGCATGATGATGACGTAACACAGGAGCAGATTCATAAAGATATTAAGAAATATGTGTTTGATCCGGTTCTTCCGGCAGAGCTTGTAGATGAAAATACCAAGTTTTTTATCAATCCTACAGGACGTTTTGTAATAGGCGGACCTCACGGTGATGCAGGTCTGACAGGACGTAAGATTATCGTAGATACATACGGCGGATATGCAC
>CAMWWS010000048.1 GCA_947178085.1 uncultured Lachnospiraceae bacterium
CTCACATCCTCCTTGCGCAGCAGAATGTTGCTGCGGATATCCCCTGAGAACAGGAATACGTCCTGAAGCATTTGACCGAAGTGTCTCCTAAGTGAAGATATCTTGATTTTACGGATATCTATGCCGTCAATGAGAATCTGCCCCTTCTGGATATCATAATTACGGCAGATAAGGCTTAAAATCGTAGTCTTTCCGGAACCGGTAGAACCGACTAACGCCACCGTCTGCTTAGCATCCACATGGAAGGACACGCCTTTTAGCACCCATTCATCAGGCTTATAGCAAAACCATACGTCTTTAAACTCAATCTCTCCCCGAATCTCCGGCAGTTCAACTGCATCGGGTTCATCCACCACCTCCGGTATCATATCCAGAATGGTGAAGATTTTCTCCGCCGCTGCAAAAGAACGCTGTAACATATCGAACTGCTCAGCCAGAGTCTGGATGGGATTGAAAAATCTGGAAATATACATATAGAAAGATACCATAATACCGCTGTCAATTACCTGTCCGAAATAACTGATATCCTTTATATATCCCTTTGCTCCGAAATAAAACAGGCACAGGTTAGATGAAATATAAAGCATATATACCATAGGCTGGAAAATACCGAATACAAGCATTCTACCCATCTTCGCCTTCTGCAGTGTCCGGCTGCGGCTTAAGAAATCATCAAGCTTCTGTTCCTCCCTGTTAAAAATCTGGGTTATCTTCATACCGGACAGATTCTCGGACAGATAAGTATTAATATCCGTAGTGGCATCATTTACCTTACGGTGTACACGTCTTGAGAATTGACGGAATACTATGGTAAAAAACAGTACAAACGGCACGAAGCAAAGTACCATCAGCGTCAGAGCATAGTTCAACATCAGCATGGCTCCCAGCACGCCCACGATCACCATGGAATTCTTGGCAAGTGTCACCAGAATATTGGTGAACATATATGAAATAGCGTTAGGGTCATTGGACACCCTTGTCACCAGTTTACCGACAGGAATATTATTCAACTGTTCATGGCTAAGCTTCTCAATGTGAGTAAAGACATCCAGGCGTATCTGTGAGAGTATCTTCTGCCCCGTCTTTTGCAAAATCATCGCCTGTAGGTATGTGCAGATCATGGAAACTACCAAGATTCCTGCATATAGTCCTACCATTGCATACAACCTGCTCAGTTCAAAGTCCTTCTTTATCAAATTCTGAATATTTCCTATGATTAACGGAGAAACCAAATCGTACACAATGGAAAACAGCATCACAAAAAACACCAGTACAAAGCTTTTCCAATAGGGTTTTGCATACTGCAACAGACGCATGATGATTTCTCTATCCGGCATCTTCCTTTCCTTATCGGATTCATCTTTTACCTTCTTAAGCGCTATAAAAGCAAGCAGAAAAACTATCGTAAAAGCGCCTATAATTGCGCCTACAATCATTATGGGCAGATATTCATTCTTTATTGCCGTATCATTCATTGCTATCCGCTCCTTCCTCCTCCAGTTTCTGAAGGTCTACCATTTTACGATACTGAGGGCAGGATTCATACAATTCCTCATGGGGTCCTGCCGCTATGAGCTCCCCATCCTCAATAAACAGAACCTTATCCATTTTCTCGATGGTAGTAACACGGTGCGCTATCAAAATGGTAGTCTTACCTTGTCTTGCATTGCGCAGATTTTCCAGAATTGCCGCTTCGGTTTTCGTGTCCACGGCGGATACCGAATCGTCCAAAATCAGTATAGGCGCGTCTTTCATCAGTGCACGCGCAATGGAAATCCTCTGCTTCTGACCGCCTGAAACAGTGACTCCGCGTTCACCTAAAACAGTGTTGTAACCTTGCTGGAACTCTTTGATATTACTATGTACATCCGCAAGTCTCGCCGCCTGAACCACGGCTCTTGAGTCATGCTTTTCCACTCCAAATGCGATATTATTCTCAATGGTATCAGAAAACAGGAAATTATCCTGGGGAACATAGGCACAGCACGCTCTTAAATCACGGATTTTCACATCGTTTACATCTATACCGTCCACAAACAAAGTACCATCCGGCACATTATATGTGCGTAAAAGTAAATCCACAAGCGTAGTCTTGCCGGAACCGGTTTTCCCTACCAGTCCGACGTTCTCTCCTGCTTTTATAGTGACAGAAATGTCTCTTAGTATCTCCGTATCGCCGTCTGGATAGCAAAAAGACAGATTACGGAACTCGATATCTCCTTTGACATTTTTTAAATCCCTTGCACCTTCCCTGTCCGTAACGGCAATCTCTGCATCCAGCAGCTCTCCCAGACGATCTAAAGACGCCTTGCCTCTGGACGTCATGTCAATCAATTCCGAAACTGCCATGATAGGCCATACAATAGTAGTAAAGTATCCGATGAACTCTACAAGCTGACCTGCATCGAACTCGCCACGGTACACCAGATATCCGCCGTATCCTAAGATTATGCAGATAACGCTCTCCACAAACAACGTCACCATGATTCTCAGCAGTACAGAATATCTCGTATGGTCAATGTTTGCTTCCTCATTCTCTACATTCAGCTTCTTAAACGCCATCAGTTCCTTTGCTTCCTTAACGAATGCTTTGATTACGGCAATACCCGAAAAGCTTTCCTGTGAAAAGTCCGAAAGTTTGGAAAACGCCTCCTGCCTGATATCCCATTTTTTCATCATCTGCTTGCCAATCACTGTAGCAGATGCCAATAAAAACGCCATTGGGATAAGGGATAAAAGCGTCAGCACCCTGTCCATATGCCACATATTCATTATAGCCAGCACTCCAAGAAGCAGCGCGTCGCATAACATCATGACGCCCCAGCCGAAGCACTCCTGTACGGTGTCCAAATCGTTTGTAAACAGGCTCATCAGGTTTCCGACCTTATTGACCTGATAGTATTCACGGCTTAAATCCTTGGCATGGTCGAACATACGGTTACGCAAGTCTGCTTCCAGACGGACCGCAGCCCCGAAGAAGCAAACCCTCCACAGAAAACGCCCTATTACCATAGCCGCAATGATTCCAACCATAGGCATACAGATTCCGTCAAGCAGAAAATCCATGTCAAACGCAGTCTCTACTCCGTTTACAATGACACTTCCGCCGTTCATACCATTGACAATCAATCGATAGAGCTTAGGAATTTCCAACTGCAGATAGTCCACAGCAACCAGCGAAAGCAGACCCAGAATCAGCCATCCCGCGTATTTAAAATAATACCTGTTGATATGTTTACCGAATATCATAATCATTTCCTCTTTACTATAATACTGTTATCGGACTTTCTAAATTGCCCTGCACTCTATTATAGCCATTGTCTGTCCACATGTCAAAGCCCTCTCAAGCGAATGCTGAGAGGGCTGATTAACTCTTTAAACTTAACATTAAATTAACTTATTTACCAATTACTAAACTGTTATCGCAGTTCACGAACTTAGCTGATTGACACCACTTCGTAGTCCTTGTCTTCCACTGTCTTTTTCAAAACCTCATCAGCAATTTCAGCATTCAGGCTGACTACTGCTGTACCCTTTTCGTGGCTTACAACCGCCTCAGTTACCTCCGGCAGTTCTTCTAAGGCCTTCTTAACGCTCGCCTCACAGTGACCACACATCATTCCTTTGATTTCCATTGTTTTTTCCATTTCTTTTCTCTCCTTTTCATTTATATTTTTTTCAATTTTATCAATTACTTCCTTCTCATTTTTACTGTTCATATCTTTTTCACCTTTATGAGCTGTTTTACGCCTGACCTTTTTGTCATGCTTCGTATCGTACATCTTAAAAAGATTGAGCCTCAGTGCATTGCTGACAACGCAGAAGCTTGATAAGCTCATTGCCGCGGCGCCGAACATGGGATTGAGTTTCAATCCGAATATAGGATACCATAAACCTGCGGCAAGCGGAATACCTATTACATTGTAGAAAAACGCCCAGAACAGGTTTTCATGAATATTCCTAAGTGTCGCCCGGCTAAGCCGGATAGCGGCAGGCACATCGCTGAGTCTGCTCTTCATCAGTACGATATCCGCTGCATCTATGGCAATATCCGTTCCGGCGCCGATTGCGATACCTATATCCGCTCTGGTAAGCGCCGGGGCATCATTAATGCCATCTCCGACCATCGCAACCTTGCCTCTTTTTTGCAGATTTCTGATTACGCTCTCTTTGCCATCGGGCAGTACTCCTGCAATCACTTCATCCACACCCGCCTGCTCACCGATTGCCTGTGCCGTTCGTTCGTTGTCTCCGGTTAACATAACTACTTTTATACCCATATTCTGCAGTTCTTTTACCGCCTTTGCACTATCTTCTTTCATCACATCCGCTACTGCAATAACGCCTTGAAATTTACCTGCTCTGCTGAAAAACAGCGGCGTCTTACCTGCTTTCGCGAAGCTCTGTGCCTGCCAGGCAGCACTATTTGGAACCTCCGCCTTCGTCTTGATGAAATCAAGATTACCGCCTGCCAATTCTTCTTTCTGCCACATACCTACGAGTCCATTTCCCGGCATGGCACGAAAATCCTCTACAGCTTCGGCATGTATGCTTTTTTTCTCTGTAAACTCCAGTATTGCTTTAGCCAACGGGTGCTCGCTCTTTTGCTCCAATGCAAGAGCCAGCTTTAACAAAGCTTCCTCATCACAGCTGCCATACGGAGCAACATCTGTCACTTTAGGTTCTCCGCTTGTAATAGTGCCCGTTTTATCCAGTGCGGCAATCTCTATCTTTCCGGCAAGTTCCAGAGACTGCGCCGTTTTAAACATAATTCCGTGCTTGGCTCCCATACCGTTTCCCACCATGATTGCCACGGGAGTCGCCAACCCAAGTGCGCATGGACAGCTTATCACAAGTACCGATATAGCTCTTGCAAGTGCGAACCCGAAGCTTTCACCGGCAATGAGCCAGATAATACCGGTCAATACCGCTATTCCTATTACTGCCGGAACAAAAACTCCCGATACTCTGTCAGCCACTTTGGCAATCGGCGCCTTAGTCGCAGCCGCATCGCTTACCATCTGTATAATCTGTGACAGCGTTGTGTCTTCGCCGACCCTTGTCGCCTCGCAGCGAAGGAAACCTGACTGATTAAGGGTAGCCGCGGAAACACTGTCGCCCGCCTGCTTATCCACGGGAATACTTTCCCCGGTAAGCGCCGCCTCATTGACAGCACTGCTTCCTTCCACTACAATTCCGTCAACAGGGATATTTTCTCCAGGTCTTACGACAAACTTATCGCCTATTTTGACTTGCGCAATATCAACCTCTATTTCCTGACCGTCTCTTATAATCACCGCTTTTTTAGGCGCCAGTTTCATCAGACCTTTTAATGCATCTGTTGTTTTTCCTTTTGAACGCGCTTCCAGCATCTTTCCCACAGTAATCAGCGTTAATATCGTTGCAGCGGATTCAAAATAGAACTCATGCATATATGACATAACCATTTCCATATTTCCATTAAGCTGGGCGTCAGTCATTGCAAACAGTGCATATACGCTGTATATAAAAGAAGCTCCCGCTCCCATCGCAACAAGAGTATCCATATTCGGTGCTCCATGCATGACGCTCTTAAATCCGCTTACAAAAAATTTCTGGTTAATAACCATGATTGCAACGGTAAGAAGCAGCTGCAACAGCCCCATTGCGATATGATTATTATGGAAAAAGGTTGGCACCGGCCAGTTCCACATCATATGTCCCATGGAAAAATACATCAGAGGCAAGAGCAGGCAGACAGATACGGCCATTCGTTTTAATAAAAGCGGGGTTTCCTTATCTTCCAGCGCACTCTCATAGGATGATGCATTTGATGATGCGCCTCCGGCACTATTGCCGTTTCCTGAAACTCCCACGTTTTTTGCGGAAGCTCCATATCCTGCCGCTTCCACAGCCGCTATGATTTCTTCCGAAGACGCAGTACCTTCCACGCCCATTGAGTTAGTCAACAGGCTGACTGAACATGTTACCACACCGGGAACTTTTGATACCGCTTTTTCCACTCTGGCGCTGCATGCGGCGCAGCTCATTCCGGTAACTTCATATTGTTCCATATCTATCACTATCTCCATTCTTCTTGCTTTATCATTAATTGGATTGTTAAAATCTTCATTTCATCAGCTTCTCTAACAGTATAACCAATTCGTCTATTACTTCATCGTTCCCTGCACGGATATTATCAGCTACGCAGGAATGAATATGGTTTGCAAGCAACGCTTTACTGAAGCTGTTCAGCGCAGCATTAACTGCTGCAACCTGTATCAGCACATCCGTGCAGTAGGCGTCCTTTTCAATCATTCCCTGTATTCCGCGTACCTGACCTTCGATTCGTTTCAGGCGGTTCATCATATCTTTATATTCCTTCGGTGAACGTTCTTTAGTCTTATTGGAACATTCGCAGGCTGCCTCATGGCAGTTTTCCATGTTTTCTATCTGCTGTTTTTCATTATTTTGTGACATTTTTTCGCTCCTCGCATACCCTATGGGGTATTAATCTTAAGAATAAAATATACCCTCATGGGGTATATGTCAAGATATCTTTACTCAAAATATCAAACTTCTTGCTCTTATCTCTGATATAATAACTTTACGATATCGTAAAGAAGGGTGTATTATGCGGAATATAGAGCTTTTGATGGCTGCGCTTGAGTATATAGAGCTGCATCTTAGTGATGAAATCAAGACTGAGGACATCGCAGGCATATGTTTTTGTTCTAAATCCACTCTCGAAAAATTATTTCGTAGTGTGCATAACATCTCCGTACATGAATATATCGTTCGGAGAAGAATGATGTTAGCCGCAAAAAAAATATCGCAATATCCTGAAATTCCCATTCTGGACATTGCCCTTGAATACGGCTATAGCACTCACGAATCATTTGCGCGCGCATTTGAACAAATCTGGAACTGTAAACCATCTGAATTTCGCACAACAAAATTCACAGAATTGTTTCCGAGGTTAAACGCGCCTACGGAGAAAGGAGATAATTATATTATGCAGAAAAAGCATGTAGATATCAGCGAACTATACGATTTATTTAAAGAGAGAAAGGACTGCTTCTTTGTAACCTGTGATATTAAACAATTGATACCGATTAATGAAATATCCAGAAAAGCCGGCGATTTAGCAATTTTGGAGCAGATGCGGCGTCTTACGGTATCAGCCGGCGAGGAAGATATCGTATTCCGTATCGGCGGTGATGAATTTTGTATACTAACATCCAGCAGCGATGCTGCTTATGCAGAACAGATTGCGGACAAAATCCGCAACATGAATAATAACACTTTTTCTTACGGAAATCAGGAAATCCCTTTGACTCTCTACGTAACTACTATAAGTCTGAAAGAATGTCACAGTAAAGAAGAGGTATTTTCCGGATTGCACAGCGCAATCGATAAAAGTAAAATGTAAATTTTTCGTTTAGGACCTTTATCTATAAAAGGTCCTAAACGTTTCTACAAGATGTCCTTTATCACATCAGTCTTTACCTGATTATTAGGATGAATTCCGCTATACATAGTACTGCGCCTGAGCCTCCCACATTCTGTGGTAAACTCCTCCCTCATCCGCCACAAGCTCATCATGGGTTCCGTTTTGGACTATCTGCCCTTCATCAAACACAACAATCTCATCGCAAAAGCGACAGCTGCTCATTCGATGCGATATAAACACCGCGGTCTTATCCGCCACCATATCATTGAAGCGTGTATAAATATCCTGTTCGGCAATAGGATCTAACGCGCTTGTCGGCTCATCAAGTATTACCAGCGGGGCGTCTCGGTACAGCGCTCTTGCAAGCGCAATCTTCTGTTTTTCTCCGCCTGATATTTCAATTCCTTCCTCATCGCCATCCTGCTGATCTTTTAAAAGCTTCGAATCAATTCCGCTCTGCATGCTCTGAACCCTCGTATAGATACCGGCATCCTTAAGACTCTTTATAACCTTCTCCCTGTCAAATTCAGGACCTGCCGCCACGTTTTCCGCAACCGAGAATGAAAATATCTTATAATCCTGAAATACAATGGAAAAGAGTCTTATATATTCATCATAATCATATTTACGGATGTCAATTCCGTTTAAAAGGATTTCTCCCTCCGTAGGGTCATACAGCCTGCACAGAAGTTTGATAAAAGTTGTCTTCCCGGCTCCGTTAGCTCCTACAATCGCTAATTTCCGCCCCAGTTTCAACTGAAATGACACATTTTTTAAGACCATCTTATCATTATTGGGATAATGGAAGCTTACATTCCGAAACTCCAGCTCGTACTCATTGTCAAGGCGTTTTTCCACCGGAAGCCGCCCCTCATACTTTTCGTTTTGGATGCTCATCAGTTCATTGTAACTCTCCAGATAAGTATTCTGTGTATTGATTTGGATTATCAGTGAGAATACAACGCTTATCTGGGTCTGGAGAAGAGTTATCGCACTGATGTATTTTGTCACCTCACCGATTGTTATCATGCCGTAAATTGCCTTGATTCCTACATATGCATAAACCGCCACAATAAAAATGTTCTGTGCAAGCAGCGACCACGCCCCCACCTTCATTTCGTCCCTTATCGCCTGCTTCTGCGCACTCTCAATATCATCGTAGGCTTCCATACCCTTACTCCGAATCATATCGTACATTTTAAAGATTCTGATATCCTTGCCCATAGAATAGTTATTTATCAGTTCAAAGAAGAACCAATAAATTCTTCCGCTTCTTATCTCCACCTGATTGCAGTTGTAACGAATCTGCCCCTGCTTTGCCTCGCACTTACTCTTGACATAAATACTTACTACAAGCAGCCCAAGGAGCAGGACATAGCTGACCGGAGATGCAAAAAATCCAAACACCGTACCTTCGCCATGATAAGGCGTGACTATAAAAAGCCCTGCCATTGCAGAAACCGCTCCAATACAGGAAAACACAGCGCCAAACAAATTCAGCGATTTCTGTAAATATCCGCCCATTCCTCCCATATTATCCGTACTGGTGTCCGCTTGTGCAATTAATTCCAATGTGCTGTTTTTTTCTAAAACCTCATAATCAAGACTCATAGCCTTGAATCCAATATCCCTGTTCTTGCGATCCGATACTAATGATCTGCGGATTTCCATAAGCTGTGAGAGCGCGCTGCGGATTAATACCATCAGCATCCTACTTCCCACCATAACAGCCGCAACCGTCATAATCCTTTTTTTATCCGCCCGGTTCACCAGCATATCTACTATTTGTGCGCCCAGAATCATTGGTATAAACGGCATGGACCGTTCAATGAGCATAGACAGAATACTAATGGGAATATACGAAGAACATAGATTGTGGACATTTCTCAAATTCTTCTTAAGACACTTAAAAAACGGAGGTCTGTTGTTCTGTTCGTCCGTATTATTTTTCTTCATGATTCTCTGCATCTCCTCCCTTATAATATTGACTTTGCACTTCAAAAACCTCCGCATACTTTCCCCTTTTTTCAAGCAGTTCGTCATGAGTCCCCGTTTCCGCGATTCTGCCGTTATCAAGGAAAAGTATCTTATCGCAGAACTTTGTACTCGCAAGTCTATGAGAAATAAACAACGCTGATTTTCCCCGGCTTGCCGTTTGATACTCCTCGTACATATTGCTTTCTGCAATAGGGTCAAGAGCTGCAGTCGGTTCGTCAAGCACAAGCAATGGGGCGTCTTTATACAGGCATCTGGCAAGCATGAGTTTCTGCATCATGCCGCCCGACAGTTGAATTCCATCAGGGTCAAAACTCTGGGTTAAGCTTGTCAGTTCCTTCCGCTCGAGTGCCTCGACATCCTTCCACAGACCTGCACGACGCAGACATTCACGAACTCTCACCATATCCGTTTCTTTCTCCACACGCCCCGATACGTTACCTGCAATTGAAACCGGTATCGTATTGATATCCTGAAAAATAACGCTCAAAAGCTCATGATACTCGTCCAGATTCAATTCCTCAATGGAATGTCCGCCGATCAGTATTTCTCCATCCGTAGGATGATAAAATCCGCACAGCAGCTTCACAAGAGTGGTTTTTCCTGCTCCGTTATGTCCCACAAGCGCTATCTTCTCTCCCGGCTGAATGGAGAATGATATATCTTTCAGAATGTCTACTCCTTCTTCCTCATATCGGAAATACACATTTTTAAACTCAATCTCAGGAAGCTGTCTGTTCCACTCAGGAGGAATACTCATACCTTCTTCACGCATGAATTTATTTGGATAATCCATCATCTTGCGATATTCACATATCATCAGATTCCCTTCCATAAGATTACTAATGTGATAACATATATTTCCAAACCAGCCGGCAAGACCTTCAACCACTCCCAGTCCAAGCGTAAATTCTGCTATGGTTAAGGTTCCGTTCAGCACTCCGGTGACCAGAATTCCATATGCCAAAAGATCTCTTGCTGCGATAAAAACGGCATCGGAAACATTAACAGCATATCTTCGCCTGCATTGGCTGACCGCCAATTCTTTGTTTCTTTCTGCAAGTCTGTCAAATCCGGAACGGAACCAGTCAGCCATATTGTAAATGCGAATATCTTTTCCGTTATCCACCGATGTTGTCTGTTGCTTCAGATAATAAAATCTGCCCCATATCTTATACTGATAATCTATATTTCGGGCTCTGAATTTACGACACCACGCTTCCAACAGATAACTTACGATAGACATGACCACTATGACCATCATGATTCGCCAGTCAAAAAAAGAGATTGTCAGTGAATAAAGAAGAATCCCCAAAATTGAGGCTGCAAGCAGCGGATAGTTAATATACATAAGGTTAACACCCTGTCTGTACATATGGACGGCATGGGTAGCCCGGGTCATAAGCCGCTGTTGCGCAGGAGACTCCACATTATCAAAATCTGCGTTCAGACTTTTTTTAACCAGCCTCAGCAGAAATTCCCTATTTTGAGTGGTCTGATAATAGAATCTGCTCCACTCGTTGACATACTGACTTCCAAACTGGCAGAACAGATACACCGCCAGCATGATGGCCATAACCATCAGATAATGACCCATCTTTCCCTTTTCAGTAATACTTGCAACGGCTGCGGCAAGCGTTACCGTACCGACCACACGCCCTACAAGGTGGAAAAATACCGTGCAGTACACGCCCAATCTCATTGCGGGTTTTACGTCATACAAAATCTTATATACGTACCTCACGTTACTGAACACCGAATATTTTTTTTCTTTTTCTTTCATACGCTCTCCCCTATCACATAAAACGATTCCTCTATACATAGTACTGCGCCTGAGCCTCCCACATTCTGTGGTAAACTCCTCCTTCATCCGCCACAAGCTCCTCATGTGTCCCGTTTTGGACTATCTGCCCCTCATCAAATACAACAATCTCATCGCAAAAGCGGCAGCTGCTCATTCGATGCGATATAAACACTGCAGTCTTTTCCGTCACCATATCATTGAAGCGTGTATAAATATCCTGTTCGGCAATAGGGTCCAGTGCACTTGTCGGCTCATCAAGTATTACCAGCGGGGCGTCTCGGTACAGCGCTCTGGCGAGTGCAATCTTCTGTTTTTCGCCTCCTGATATTTCAATTCCTTCCTCATCGCCATCCTGCTGATCTTTTAAGAGCTTCGAATCAATTCCGTTATACATGCCCTGAACCCTTGTATAGATACCAGCATCCTTAAGACTCTTTATAACCTTCTCCCTGTCAAATTCAGGACCTGCCGCCA
>CAMWWS010000049.1 GCA_947178085.1 uncultured Lachnospiraceae bacterium
AATTTATACAAAAGAAGTCAAAAGTTATATTGAATCCTATCAGTGACAAGTTTATCGGGAATCCGATACCGTCTGAACGTGAAAAGGCTGTGGTTCATTCGGGGAGACTTGTTGATTTTAAGAATCAGTTGATGCTTATTAGGGCATTTGAAAATGTACACAAAAAGCATCCGGATTATATCCTGAAAATTTTTGGACCGGATTCCTTTGACGGCACTAAAGAGAAACTTGAGAAACTCATTGAGGAACTTCAGGCGCAGGACTATGTGAAGCTTATGGGAGGCAGTGCCCAGTTGGAAAAGGATATGATAAATGGCGCTGTTGCCGCATTCTCTTCGGATTATGAGGGTATGCCGAATGCCATGTTGGAGGCGATGGCGCTTGGACTTCCTGTGGTAGCTACAGATTGTCCGCCCGGTGGTCCGAGAATGGTTATAACACCGGAGCAGAATGGTCTACTGGTTCCTGTAAATGATGAAGTGGCGATGGCTGCTGCGATAAACAGGTTGATTGAGGATAGAGAGTTGGCGCAAAAGCTGGGAAAAAATGCAGCCAAAATCAGAGAAATAGCAAGTGCGGATACAATTTTCGAGCAATGGAAAAACTATGTCGAGGAGATATGCCGATAAAGGCATATGGAAGGAGCAGCAGATATGTGTGGCATATGTGGCTTTATCAGCAGAAATACAATAACAACAGATCAGCTTAGACAGATGAACGATACCATGTATCACAGAGGACCTGATGACCATGGTGAAGAAATATATCCCGCAAATGACGGATATACTGTGGGACTGGCGCAGCGCAGATTATCAATTCTGGATTTATCGGAATTGGGACATCAGCCTATGCATACCAAAGATAAGAGAATTTCTGTAGTTTATAATGGTGAAATATATAATTTCAATGAAATAAAAGAGGAACTGCAGGATTATTCATTCTGTTCTTCATGTGATACTGAAGTAATAATAGCTGCTTACTTAAAGTGGGGAATCTCATGTGTGGATAAGTTCAACGGTATGTTTGCAATTGCGCTTTTTGACAGGGATTCACAGAATCTTTATCTTATCAGGGACAGAATCGGAAAGAAGCCGTTGTATTATTGGCTGAATGATGGAAATCTGATTTTTGCTTCCGAATTAAAACCCATTATGGTATGCCCGGGAGTTGAAAGGAAAATCAGAACAGAGATTATTTCACGATATTTGTATCACCAGTATATCAATGCACCTGACACAATCTTTGAAGATATCTATAAACTGGAACCCGGAATGATACTGCAATTCAATACGGGAAAGATTAGCACATGGAAATACTGGGATGTCAAAAAGGTATACCATGAGCAGAGACGGGCTGAGGTATCTGATTACGCACAGGCTAAGGAAGAATTGAAAAAGCTGCTTAATCGTTCCGTAAAAATGAGGATGATTGCAGATGTTCCTCTTGGTACTTTTTTGAGCGGCGGATATGACTCGTCTATGATTACCGCGATTGCCCAGAGCCAGTCTGAACAACCTGTAAAGACATATTCCATAGGATTCAATGAAGGGAAATATAATGAAGCCAAATTTGCCAAGGAAGTGGCAAGGCATTTAGGGACCAATCATACGGAGCTGTATATTAATGAAAAAGAGATGCTTGATTTGGTTGACAGCATTGCGAAGTATTATGATGAACCTTTTGCAGACAGCTCTCAGATTCCGACCATGCTGGTATCTGCACTGGCAAGGCAGGATGTTACGGTTGTACTTTCCGGTGACGGAGGGGATGAATTCTTCTGTGGTTATAATGCTTATGATAAGGTCGGACAGGCGCAGAAATTGGATATTTTGGGAGAATTGACATATCGTGCATGTAATCTGCCGGGGATTAAGAAGGCGGATATTTTACAAAAGATGCCTTTTAAAGTAAGAATAGTTGCAGCAAACAGAAATAAGGAAACCAAGACGCAGTTTGGTGCAAGCAGTTATCTTGAAACTTCAAATAATATGGTGAAGGGAGAAAAGCTTCCTATTCTTTATCAGGTAGAGAGCGGATATCAGGAAAAAAACTGGCAGGAGCGGAGAATGCTTTTGGATATGGACACATATTTACCGGGTGATATTCTTTGCAAAGTAGACCGAGCCTCCATGAAATATTCATTGGAAGCGCGTTGTCCGATTCTGGATAAGGATGTGATGGAATATTCTTACAGACTGCCGCATTCGTTTAAGTATAACAGAGGTGTAAAGAAGAGAATTCTCAAAGACATAGCATATGACTATATTCCAAAGGAACTGCTGGACAGACCTAAGGTTGGCTTTGGCGTACCTTTGGACAAATGGCTCAGAGGTCCGTTAAAAGAACGGCTTATGGATATGGCATCACATGATTTTTTGGTTAAGCAGGAAATATTTGATGCAGATTTTATGTGTAAAATGCTTCAGACATATATGGAGCACGGTGACGCCGGACCGGCAACGGGAGCGAATTATTCCAAGCTGATGTGGTCATATTTTGTATTCCAGCAGTGGTATGATTGTTATATGAAATAAAGTCATGGAAAAGTAGAGTTAATAAGCGGGATTAAGGCAAAGGTATGGGAAAAAAGGTACTATTATATTGCAGCTCCTTAATAAAAGGCGGAACTGAGCGGGTAGTTGTAAATCTGGCAGAATTTTTGAATAGCCAGGGGATTGCAGTTACAATGGTTACGCAGCATCAATTTGAAAATGAATATACACTTCCGGAAAGTATTCCCCGTATATTCAGTGAGATAACTGAAACAGAAAAGAAGAATGGAAGAATCGGAAATTTCTTCGCAAGATATAGGAAACTTCGCAGTATCTGGAAATCGCAAAGACCGGACTGTATTATTTCTTTTATCGGTAAAAATAATATTATGGCTGTGGGCGCGGCTCTCTTCACAGGGATTCCCGTGTTTGTGTCAGTTCGCGGCGAGCCAACGTGTGAATATTATTCTTTTGGACTGCGTTTTTTTGCAAAGACGCTATTTTATTTTGCATCGGGGGTTATTGTCCAGACGGAAGCGGCAAAGAATTTTTTTCCATCGTATATCCGCAAAAAAGCAATTATTCTGAAAAATCCACTAAATCCTTCTTTTATACGGACTCGTTTTGAAGGAAAAAGAGACGGAGGAATTGTTGCAGTAGGAAGGGTGGACAGCAATAAGAACCACGAAATGATTATTCGTGCATTTAGCAAAATTTCAGAAGAATTTCCATGTACTTCTCTTACTATCTATGGGGATGGAGAATGCAGGGAAAAATTGCAGAAACTGACAGAAAAGCTTGGGATTTCAGAACGGGTCAGCCTTCCCGGTCTGGTGACAGATGTTCCGGAAAAGATTTACCGCAGTAGTGTCTTCGTTCTTTCGTCTAACAGTGAAGGGATGCCAAATGCTCTGCTGGAAGCCATGTGTCTTGGTATTCCTTGTATTTCCACTGATTGTCCATGCGGTGGTCCGGGGGAGCTGATTAAGGATGGAATAAACGGTTTTTTAATACCGGTAGGTGATGAGGAGGCGCTGGCTGACAGACTACGGACACTTTTGACGGATGAAGAGATGGCTGAGCGAATTGGGACGCAGGCGGCAAGGCTTTCAGAGATATACAATCCTGATTATGTCAATAACGAGTGGCTGGAATATTTGTTATCTGAAATGGGAGATAAATCATGTGTGGAATAGCGGGTATCTGCAATTATGGAAACAAGCCAATTGAAAATATTAAGGCTATGAATAGCATGCTTATACGTAGAGGACCTGATGCAGGAAACTACTGGTTGAGTGAAAAAGACAGAGTAGTCTTTGGGCATAGAAGATTGTCAATTGTAGACTTGTCAGAGACAGGGGCACAGCCCATGCTCTCCGGCAGTGAGAGATATGTAATTGTATACAATGGCGAAATATATAATATACCATATATAGAAGAAATGCTTAAGGATAAACTGAAATCACATGGAGAACAGCTCCACCTGCGTGGGACATCAGATACGGAAATTTTATTAGAGGCTATAGAATGCTTTGGAATAAAGCAGACGCTTAAGCTTGTAAAAGGGATGTTTGCTTTTGCTGCATATGACAGGCAGGACAGGACTTTATATCTTGCACGTGACAGAATGGGTGAGAAACCGCTGTATTATGGAAAAGTGGGAGACAGCTTTGTGTTCGCTTCGGATATTGCCGCTATTAAAGCGCTGGATGGCTTTCACAATGAGATAAATACAGATATATTGAATTTGTATTTTATGTATGGTTATATTCCGCAGCCATATTCTATCTACAAAGAGATATGGCAGCTAAAGCCCGGAGGAATTCTGGAGATTAAAGAACCTTTCACGGATTGGAGTAATGACAACTATTGGAATATATGCGAGGTTGCTAAGAATGGGCAGAAAAATATGTTTGAAGGAACGGAGCAAGAGGCTGCGGACCGGTTGGAAAGCCTGCTCAGGGAATCCATAAGGGGACAGATGAGAGCGGATGTGCCGTTAGGCGCTTTTTTATCAGGCGGGATTGACAGTACGCTGGTTGTAAGTCTGATGCAGTCCATGAGTGATAAAAAAATACGCACTTTTACAGTAGGTTTCAATGAGGAAGGTTATAATGAAGCCAAATACGCTGGAGAAACGGCAAAGCATTTAGGAACAGAGCATACGGAGCTGTATGTGGAATTTAAGGATGTGATGGAAGTGCTTCCATACATATCAGAAGCATATTCGGAGCCGTTTGCGGACAGCTCCCAGATTCCGACCATGTTGGTTAGCAAGCTTACAAAGGAGCATGTGACGGTTTCGCTAAGCGGCGATGCCGGAGATGAGTTGTTTTGCGGATATAATACTTATAAGGATATGGAACAGGGGCTGCGGATTGTAGAAGGAAAGGCGGATTTTCTGCCACGAAGACTGCGAAAAGGGATAGGAAAAATCTGCGGTGTTCTTAGTAATGCTCATACGCCTCTGCTGTATAAGGTGTCGAATTGCTTTGAGATAGATTCGCCGGAGTCATTTTATCGTGCAATAGAAAAAACTGATTGCAGAATTCCTTATATTTCCAAAAACAGAACCATGCAATCATGCAGTAACAGTTTGTATACTGACGGATTACTTGAGGATGGCAGACATAATCTGATGTTGATGGACATGCTGCAGTATCTGCCTGATGATATTCTTGTGAAAGTGGACAGGGCAGGTATGTTTTATTCCCTAGAAAACAGAATCCCGTTACTCGACCGTGATGTAGTCGAATTTGCATGGACACTGCCTATTGAATATAAGTTTCAAGCGGGTGTAACCAAAAAACCTTTGCGAAATATTCTGTACAAATACGTACCCCGGGAAATGATGGAGAGACCTAAGAAAGGATTCTCTATCCCAATAGACGAGTGGCTTGCCGCAGGTGAGATGCATGAATGGGCACAAAGCATTATGGCAGATGCAAGGAAAGCAGCAGGAGAAATTCTCAATCTGCATTATGTCGACAGCCTTTGGAAGGATTTTATAGTAAACAAAAAGTGGAATCCTGTAATCTGGTATATACTGGTATTGGAGCAGTGGATGTTACAGAGATTTTGAGTTGTCAATTTCTTCCTCCACAATATATTTGGGGCGTGATTTCACTTCTTCGAATATTTTGGAGATATAATATCCTATCATACCGACAGCCAACATAAGAATACTACCCGTAATTAGCTGCAAAAGGATTACTGTCGTAAATCCTTCAACGGAATTATTTTCGAAAAAACCTACTAAGGTTTGGACTGATAAAGCAATCGCAAAAATCAGATATATGATTCCGGCAAGAGTGACGAGCTGTAAAGGGGCGGAAGAGAAAGATGTAAGGTTATTTATTGCATATTTGATTAGTGAGAGTGCCGACCACTTTGAAACACCTTCTATCCGATCCTGTACATTATACTCTACACGAGTGGATTTAAATCCAACCCATGCAGATATAGCCCTGAAAAACATTTGTTTTTCAGGCATATTCAAGATAATGTCAACAACTTCCCTGTCGAGAAGTTTAAAATCGGATGTATTCTGCATATCAAAACCTGTAGCGCGGCTTATAATTCTGTAAAATGATTTGGCGAAAAATTTATATAGAAAATTTTCATGCCCGCGGGAAAGTTTAATACCCTCGACAACTTTGTACCCTTGTTTCCAGAGTTCATACATCTCTATAATTTTTTCCGGGGGATGTTGTAAATCGGCGTCAATTGTAACGCAGGCATCACCTTTGGCATATGCTAATCCGGCTATCATAGCGGATTCTTTGCCAAAATTTCTTGAAAAAGAGATTGCTCTTATATGTTCATTATGTTTAGAAAGAGATTTAATCGTATCCCATGAGCAGTCTTTGGAACCGTCATTAACAAGCACTAATTCATATTCTATCTTCGAGGAATCCATGAGCTTTGTAATAACATCTATGCTGATTGAAATCATTTTTTCTTCGTTGTATACCGGTATGATAATTGATAACATTTATTAACCCTCAAACTGTTGTAATTATTATTTTTCTTTATCATATAACATATCTGTCCAATTTTCCACAGAAAAATAATATTTTCATTATTATTGCTTTTTGATTAAAAAGATGACTGATAATAGAGTTTATGATATACTATATTGCTATAGAGGAAAGGATAATCATCATGAAAGCAGCTTTTTGGCAGTTTATAAAATTCAGTATAGTAGGAATCTCAAATACACTGATAAATCAGGCAGTTTATTTCGTTATTATATATTTTGGCGGAAACTATATTTTTGCCAATACTATGGGATTTATTATCAGCGTGCTCAATGCATATTACTGGGGCAGTAAATATGTATTTAAAGAAGATGAAAATGCCGAGAAGCGAGTATGGTGGAAGGTTCTGTTAAAAACATACGCAGCATATTTCTGGGGATTTTTAGTAAACACTGCTCTGCTGATATTTTGGGTTGATATTGTAAAATTTTCACGATTTATGTATCCGTTGGAAGCAGTTTTCAAAAATTGGGGCTGGGAAAAGGCAGATGCCAAAATGCTTGGAGAACTGGCGGCGTCTATATTGAATATGGCGGTTACCATTCCCATGAATTTCGTCATTAATAAGTATTGGGCATACAGTCAGAAAAAAAAGTCGGAAACACAATCAAACAATATTCCGGAAGGAAGACTGGCAAACATGGAGCTGCTGCGGATAGTTTCCATGATGCTTGTTGTGGTATTGCATTTTTTGTGGAAAGGCGGATGCCTGGCACCTTTATCTCAGCGTGATATTCTGCCGTATGGATATCTTGCATGGGGACTTGAGGCGCTTTCCGTTGTGGCTGTGAATATCTATATGCTGCTTAGCGGATATTTTTTGATAGAAAGCCGGTTCAAGGTGAAGCGTTTGCTTACGCTTTTTTTGCAGCTTTGGTTTTACAGTATAGGTATAGGAATTGTGGCAGCAGTATTCGGATATATGCCGGAAGGCGGTTTTTCCATTTACTATCTGGTGCAGCTATGTCTGCCTGTTTCTGCGAATCATTATTGGTTTGTTACGGCATATGTATTCATGTATCTGTTTACGCAAGTATTATCACAGGGTATTAAAAAGCTTACGAAGAAGCAGTTTCAGATAGTATTATTCCTTATGATTTTTGTGTTTTCAGTGATTAAGTCTGTGACTCCGGTAAGACTGGCGGCGGATATGAACGGATATGACTGCATATGGTATCTGTGCATATTTATGATTGCTGCTTACATCAGACTGTATGGCATTCCGTTTTTTAAAAATTGCGCACGTTCTTTTCTTATTTATTTAGTTTCTGCTGCATGCATTTTTGGATTTTCTTTTCTATTGAGACTTGTATTTATGAAGACAGGAAAACTGATGGATATGCTGGATATCTGCTATGATTATAATCATATTCTTGTACTTATTGCTTCAGTCGCATTATTTTATACTTTTTGCCATATAGAGATAAAAAACAGATTAGTGAGCCGTGTTATATGCCGGATTGCTCCATATACGCTGGGGGTTTATCTCTGGCATGAACATATAGCCATCAGATATGAATGGACAGGCTGGCTCTACGATATAACAGGAGTACCGGACAGCCTGGCTAATTTGGTTCTGGATGTATTGTTTGCCGTGGCGGCAGTGTTTACAATTGGCATTCTTCTGGATATGCTGCGGAGTCTGCTGTTTAGTAAGCTGCATATGATGCTTTTACACATAAATATCTACAGAAGCCTTAATGAATGGCTGGAAGGGCTTGCTATAGGTCAGAAAAAGGAAGAGATACATGAATAAGTTGAAGGATTCTAAAATTTACAGAATATGCTTCTGCTATATATTTCCTATTATTCTTATACTGTATCCGCTGCGCCATATTAACATGGGACTGGACTTGGCGGACACGGGATATAATTATGCCAATTTCAGATATGGGTTTGAACACATGGATTCCAAATGGTTTTTTTCAACATATCTGTCAAATGCAGCAGGGCATTTTCTTACGTGTCTTCCGGGAGGGAATACTCTTCTTTTTATGAATTTGTATACAGGTCTTTTTACGAGTCTGATGGCGTTTGTTTCTTACAGATTCTTGACAAAGAGGATGGAAATTCCAGCGATTTGGGTTTTTATCGGGGAACTTACGGTAATAAGTCTGTGCTGGTGCCCTACGGCGCTTTTGTATAATTACATAACATATACACTGCTGCTTGTGGGTGTGCTGCTTATCTATGAGGGGCTTACGCAAGAGAAAGATGTATATTTGATAATTGCGGGAGCGGCTCTTGGAACTAATATATTTGTCCGGTTTTCCAATCTGCCGGAAGCTGGTTTAATTGTTGCAGTGTGGGCATATGGCCTCATCTGCCGGAAGAATATAAAGAAAGTAGTGCGGGAGACCGGATTCTGTATGCTGGGATATATTGGAGCTGTTATTATATGGCTCGGATATATATCGATGCATTATGGGTTTGCAAATTATGTGGAAGGTATAAGAAGTCTGTTTGCCATGACGGAAACGGCGACTGATTATAAAGCATCTTCCATGTTGTCCGGGATGTTTAGTGATTATAAAGAGAGTTTGTACTGGCTGAGCAGGATTATGGTCTTTCTGATACCCGGTATGGCAGTATGTATTGTTATGCCGAAGTGCCGGAAATGGATAAAAAGATCTATATGTGTATTTTTTTCAGTCGCTGCGCTGGTTTGGCTCTATAGAAATGAATTTTGTAAGTTCGAGTTTTATTCCGATGGTGATATATATAGATCGGGCGTATTATTTTTAATTCTGACCATGTTTGTGTGCCTGATGCGTATTTTGTCTCCTAAAGTGCAGAAAAATGAAAAGCTGCTCGCAGGAATGATTATATTGGTATCGCTTATTTCTGCAATTGGAAGTAACAACAGACTGCTTACAAGCATTAACAACCTGTTTCTGGCAGTGCCTTATGTGCTGTGGATAATGTACGGATTCTGTAGGAAGTCGGATATCAGATGGTTCGCCGCAAAAACTATGGCGGTGATGTTTTTGGCGCTTTTCCTTGTTCAGAGCGCTGCATTTGGTGTGAGGTTTGTTTTTGCGGAATCGGGAAGAGATATCTCTATGGACGCAAAAGTAGAAAACTGCGATGTGATAAAGGGAATTTCCATGAGCAGGGAGAAAGCTGACCGGATGGAAGAAATTGCTCAATATGTCATAGACAGACAGCTAATCGGAAGAGATGTTATTCTGTATGGAGATATTCCGGCTCTGAGTTTTTACCTTGAAATGCCACCTGCTTTTATGGCATGGATTGATTTGGATTCTTACAATGTGGATTCTTTGGAGACGGAAATTGATAAGCTTAAGGTTGGGACATCAGAAGGTAAGGAACTTCCGATTGTGATTTTAAACCACAGCCTGATTGAGGATATGGGAGCGAATTCTGCGGAAGATATAAAACTTACATTGATTATTGATTACATGGAAGAATGTGGATATAAGAAAACTTTTTCTAATGAAATGTTCATTTTATATGATACGGACGAGGTGAGTATGTCAGATTATGAAGGTTAGGTAAGTCTATGATGGCATTGACAGAAAAATTATAAATTCAGGTATAAACTCCCACCATTTACAGATAATAGTAGCAGACTTATAAAATACTATTAGAATAAATGGAGGTTTTAGAGTATGAAAGCAACAGGAATTGTTAGAAGAATAGATGACCTTGGACGTATCGTTATTCCTAAGGAAATCCGAAGGACTTTGCGGATCAGGGAAGCTGACCCACTTGAAATTTATACGGACAGGGAAGGCGAAATCATCTTGAAGAAATACTCTCCGATTGGGGAAATGGGCACGTTTGCCAAACAATATGCGGAAAGCATGGCTCAGGTATCGGGGCATATTGCAATGATATCGGACAGAGACCAGTTTATTGCTGTTTCAGGTGGAATGAAGAACGTTCTGGGTAAATCTATCAGCAAGGATTTAGAGGAGAAGATTAATAACAGAGAAAGCGTTGTGGCGGCAAAAGGCGATAGGAATTTTATTTCCGTCTGCCATGAGTCGGATGATGAATATCAGCACGAAGCAATCAGCCCCATTATTTGTGAAGGAGATGTTATAGGCGCTGTTATTTTACTGGAAATGGATAATAAGTCTAAGATGGGTGAAGTGGAACAGAAGCTGATTCAGTCTGCGGCAGGTTTTCTGGGAAGACAGATGGAACAATAAAGAATTTCATAAGATTTAAAAGGGGCGACAGCCCCTTTTATTATGAAAAATAATGTGCATATTTGCCATCATCAGCATCAAAGAAACAGAAACCTATGATACCGCGTCCCGTATGCGCACCGATTGCACAGCCTACTACGGAAATAAGAATTGATTTAGGATTAAATTCTTCTTTGATAAGTGACTGCACTACATTAAGTGAATCAGGGTCTTCCCCATGGCAGATGGCTACAGTCTGATTTTCCAGGTGGTAACCTTTTTCTTTGGCATAATCTATTAGGCTGCGAAGGGATTTCTTACGTCCACGTACTGTCTTAATAACCGATAAAGCGCCGTTCTCATCTACTGTCAGTATAGGTTTCATATCCAGTGTTTCTGCTATAGTACCTTTCAATTTGGTCAGGCGACCGCCCTTAATAAGATAAGCAAGCGTTTGCACGGTAAATACATGCTTAATATGAGAAATAAAGTAGTCAGCAGCTTCTATAATCTCTTCTTTCGAAGCTCCGTTTTCCAGCATGGTAACCAATTTGGATACTAATAAACCGAACCCGATAGACGCTGACTTGGAATCAATGATGGTTAAATCAAAATCGGGATAGTCATCAAGTACATTATCTTTGGCAATATTGGCAGCGTTATAGGTTCCGGCAATTCCCGTTGAGAAGCAGAGATAAATAATGCTGTCACCCGCCTGTGCATATGGCGTAAAAGCATCTGTAAACATAGCAGGATTGATATGATATGTTTTGACGTCACGCTTAATATCGTCCAAAATCGTGTAAAATTCACCGGTTTGAATTGTCTGGCCGTCAAAATAATCTACATTATCTATAACGACCGGAGTAGGGATGACGTGAAGCTTATGCTCTTCAATATAGCTCTTTGGTAAATCGGTTGCAGAATCAGTAATAATACGAAGCATAATTT
>CAMWWS010000050.1 GCA_947178085.1 uncultured Lachnospiraceae bacterium
TTCATATACAGGTGAATATGTATCATCATAAGAACTATAATCCATATAAGTAACAAGACAGGTCGCGGTATCATCATCAATTTCTTCTACATCGCCAATCTCAATCCCGTATTTATATGAAGAGTATGAAAATTCATCTTCAACAAACTCTTCCAGATTCTCGGATATCGTGTAGTCCTGTGAATTATATTGCAGATATGGTTCTAAATCTACTTCGAATGTGACGCCCATGCGGTCGCTCCTTGCAGATGAACCTGAGACACTCGGATAGTCATCCTCAGGAACAAATACTGAGAAATTTGCTTTATTTCCTGATTTCGTATCGGATGTGGAAATAAGTTCTTCCATCAGATATTCAAAACCATCGTATCCTTTAGCCTCATCGGAGCCAAAAACAACGCCTTTAGCCACAGACTTATCTTTGTTGTCTTCTTTCTCTTCAGGTTCCTTTTCTCCGGCTTCCTTATCAGTATCCCCGGTATCCTTTACCTCTTCTTTATCTTCAGATTTATCGGTATCCTCACCTTCATTTGATACTACAGACCTGCCTGACGTAATATCCGAAGCATTAGGCTGTGTATTACCACATGCCGTAACACTGATTACCATTACTACTGCCAATAATGCAGCGATTACTTTCCTTTTCATTTGCTTTCCTCCCTAATATGTTTACCACATATTAATAATCTATCATATAATAATGAATGTGTCAAAGGCATACCGCTTAGAATTAAAGAAAAACATCATTCCATTTTTATCCAGACTTATTGCTCCATGTGCTTTTCAATACATTCAACAATCTTTGCCTGCACCGGAAGAATCTCTCTTATCAATACTTTTGCGTCTTCTATATTCCCTGCACGCAGCAAGTCGACTATCTTAGTATATGATTCATAAACCGGGGTAATCGACATATTTCCTGATACTCCCTTTATAGCATGTGTCTTTTCTATCATTTCGGCACAGTCATCCGCATCAAAATCAGGCTGAACGTCATAAGTCTTTATCGCTTTAATAAACGAACCAAGCAGCTTAGTATAAAGCTTTTCATTTCCGTTAATACGTTTCAGTCCGCCGTCAACATCCACACCTAAATCCTTTAATTCTTCAAATAAACTCATGTTTAATACTGCTCCTTTCTACAACAAACGTATCCGTATATATGTAATTTCTGTCATTTATACAGTAAGGCACAGGAACCTCACGCTCCTGTGCCAAAATCATTATTGAAATTATGCTAAATAACTTCCATTAATATTTACCAAAATCATCTTCCAGAGAAATCATCTGCTCATTTGCGCTAGGTGAAGATGAGAAACCGCTGCTTCTGAATGAAGATGAAAAACTGCCGCTGCCTGAACCTGAGCCAAGATTGTAAATTGAAAGCATCTCTCTCATTCTGGAAGCCTGGTTGGAAAGTTCTTCACTGGCTGCAGCACACTCCTCACTGGTAGCTGAGTTCGTCTGTACTACCTGAGATACCTGTGTGATTGCCTGCTCTATCTGAGCAACCGCTGTTGCCTGATAGTTGGAAGATTCTGCAATACCATTGATAATCATCTCACTATCCTGTACAACCTTAGCGATTTCTTCCATAGCCTTAGCTGTGCTCTCTGCAATTCTGGAACCTGAATTAACCTTATCAATTGAATCTTCAATCAATTCTGCTGTTTCTGCTGATGCAGCCGCACTCTTCTGTGCAAGGCTTCTTACTTCTTCTGCCACAACCGCAAATCCTTTTCCTGCTTCTCCTGCTCTTGCTGCTTCTACTGCTGCATTCAGTGCAAGGATATTGGTCTGGAATGCGATATCATCAATTGTCTTAATAATCTTGGAAATGCTCTCGGACGACTTATTGATATCCTGCATAGCGCTTACCATTTCACGCATCTGGCTATTACCCTTCTGTACATCTTCGATAGCATGAGAAACCAGATTTGCTGCTGAATTAGCCTGTTCTGCATTGTCTTTAGTCTTATCGGCAATCTCATCGATAGAAGCGGTAATCTCTTCGATAGCGCTTGCCTGTTCGGTTGATCCCTGTGCCAAAGCCTGGCTTGCGCTTGCAACCTGAGATGCGCTGATTGTAACCTGAGAACCGGCCTCAGATATATTGCTGAGTGTACGAAGATTATCCTCTACCAGTTTCTTCAAGGAATTACCTAACATATCATCATTGGAAGCAGGTCTTACGGAAACTGTCAGATTTCCATGCGCTACCTCATCCGCAATGTTTGACTGATATTTACTGTTCTCAACCACTGACTTGAACGCATCAATCAACTCACCGAACTCATTCTCGCCATGTTTCTTAAGTTCAACGTCAACGCGTCCCTTGGCAATATCCTTCGATGCAGCTACAAGCTGTTTTAAGGAAGAGTCAATTTCCTTAACAATAGATGCTGCAAGCCCTACCATAACAATAACGGATATTATCAATATTACGAAGGAAAAAATAGTTGCGTTGTTCGCATATCTTTCTTCCAGTTCAGCCTCTGTAGCAGCAACCTTTTCAATCGCCAGCATGCCAAATATTACGTTGATTACCATCAACAACATGGAAATAACAAATGCCCCAATCAATCTTACTTTAATTTTCACATTTTTCATCTCTCATACCTCTCATTCTTCATCAATATTTACTTCATTTGCCTGTTCAACTACTGATAAATCTTCATCATTCAATAATTTATCAGGATCAAGCAAAAGCTTGACTGCATCTCCGACCTTACCGATACCATAAACATATTTGTTCTTTACATCGCCACGGCCGAAAGTCGGAGGCGGGAGAATATTTTCTTCCTTAATTTCGACCACTTCTGCGATTTGCTCTACGATCAGCCCGACCATCATGGATTTAATATTAATTACAATGATACAGGTTCTGTCATTATACTCAAACGGTTCTTGTTTGAACCTCAGCCTGACATCAACAACAGGAATGACTTTTCCTCTTAAATTAATCAAGCCCTTAATATAATCCTCTGTTTCGGGAATCGCCGTAATCGCCTGTAATTGAATAATTTCATTGACATATTGGATACCCAGACCAAAGTACTCATTCTTGGACTTAAAAGTCATGTACTTTCCTTTTTGTGTATCATGTTCGTCTGAAGCAGCCTTACTTTCTTCAATCTGTCTCTTCAATTCGCTTACTTCTTCCATATGATTACCGTTCCTTTCTTTATATTTTCTTATATCTATTCTATTAATCCGGCAGCATCCAATATCAAAGCTATGCTTCCGTCTCCAAGCTGCGTACAGCCGGATATTCCCTTGACCTTCTTAATATATGAAGGGATCGGTTTAACCACTATTTCCTGTTCGCCAATCAGCCTGTCTACAAGAAGACATACTTTCTTATCTTCAACCTCCAGAATCAACATTACCCCTTCTTCCACAGATGCTTTATACTCCTTAAGACCGTACCACTGGCCAAGCCGGCGTACCGGGAAACACTCACCGCGTATCATGATATATTCATCCCCATTAGGTTCATGAATCAGCATATCTTCCTTCACACGGATGAATTCTTTGATAGCGCCTGTTTCCAGAACAAATGAGGAATTGCCGATTTCCATAACGATACCGTCAATGATTGCAAGCGTCAGCGGAATCTTCAGGCTCATGATACTTCCGAATCCCTGAGTGCTTTCAATTTCAAGCGCTCCGCCGATTGCCTGAATATTCTGAACGACGACGTCCATTCCAACCCCTCGTCCTGATATCTCCGTAACCTGCTCATTGGTTGAAAAACCGGGCAGGGTAATGAACTGATATACCTCTTTATCCGTATAAGCGCTATCCGGCTTATTATCATCGAGCAGTCCCTGTTTCCTTGCCTTGGCAAGTATCTTATTCCTGTCCAGTCCTGCGCCGTCATCTTCTACGCTTATCCATACCTTACCTGCTTCTGTTTTCGCCGATAAAGTAATCTTACCTTTTTCAGACTTACCGCTGTCTATACGCTTCTGCTTTTCCTCGATACCATGGTCTACGGAATTACGAACAATGTGCATAAGCGGGTCAGAGATATGCTCAATAATGTTTTTGTCCACTTCCGTCTGGTCACCAACCATGACAAATTCGATATCTTTTCCAAGCTTTCTTGATGTATCAAATACGATACGGTTCATCTTCTGGAAAGTATTTGTAAGAGGCACCATTCTCATGGACATGATGACATTCTGCAAATCTGTGGATATCTTGGATAACTGTGCCGCTGCCTTATTGAAATTATCAAGGTTAAGTCCCGGTACTTTCAAATCGGAGTTCTGCAATACTACCGACTCTGAGATGACCAGCTCTCCAATCAATTCCATCAACTGATCCATTTTGCTTACATTTACGCTGATAAACGTAGCTTTCTCTGACTTAGGCTTATCCTTTGCCAGTTTCTTTTTCTTACCCGGCTCTTTAGACTGAATAACGAAATCACCGGGCTTAATCGCAGGCTTTTCGGGTTTTTTAGCCTCTTCTGCTTCGCTATCTGCCTTATTTTCCTCGGAAGCTTCCTGCACACGTGCATCTATCTCCTCAACACTGGATTCCAAATCGATCACCGGTGTGCCTGCACTGTCTACAGCACTGTCGCTGCCGCCGAAATCAAAGCCCTGATGGAATTCCTCCGCTTTACATTCAAAAATATCAACTTTCTGAATGTCATATCCAACGCCGATGACCTTGCGTACCTCTTCTTCGCTGCACTGTGCCTGTAAGAGTATACGGAATCCCTCATTGATAATGATATCCGCAGTATCCGGATCGGAAACGATGTCCTCAGGTGAATACAGAATATCTTCCGCAACTTCCTTTAGGGCGTATACCGTCTTATAAGCATGGACGTTTGACATATCGGTTTCCGGAAAAAACGTAATATAAATCTTGTAAAAATGGCTGGCACTTGTAGCGACCGGCGCTATATAGAATTGCTTCGGCTCTTCATGATGGTTAGCGGGCGGTTCTTCCTTTTTACCCTTTTTACCTTTTTTGCCGCCGCCTTTGATGGTATCCAGAAATTCATCAAGTCCCTTTATGATATCTCCTGACTTACCGTCTGCCGGATCGCCGTTCCTTATCTTTTCCATTTCACTTGAGATAAAATCCTCTACCTCCAATACGTGATCCACCAATTCCAAATGAGGTACATTATCGGGATGGGATTCTCTCAGAAAATAAAAGATATCTTCAAGCTTATGCGCTACAGCCGTAATTTCATCGAACATCATGATGCCCGAAGATCCTTTAATGGTATGCATGGTTCTGAATATTTCATTGATGCTGTCTTCATCAAAGCAGTCTGCATCTTTCTGTTCCAGAACTATTTCCTGAAGCTGCTCCAAGAGCTGCCCGTTCTCGAACAGGTACATATCCAGCATACCGTCTGTGCTAAACTCTTCTGCCATATCCTTCTCCTTTCCTGCATATTCTTTTAAGTTCCTTTGTTATATCAGATTCAGTTTTTTAAGTGCCTGTTCAAACCTCTCCTGATCAATAGGCTTACCTGAATATATAGTACAGCCCAGTTCAAAAGCCATTTTAACATTTGCCTCATCATTAAGTGCAGTAGTCATAATAACTTTAGCAGCCTTATCTTCCGGAATATTTCTTTCTTTTTCAAGATTTCGTATTCCCACAAGCGACTGGTACCCATCCATGACCGGCATCATAATGTCAAGACAAACCAAATCATATGGCTCTCCGTCTTCTAAGGCCATCATAAATGCATCCACTGCTTCCATTCCGTCCACAGTGACATCACATTCACCGTACTTTGACAGGAAACTTACCATGAATTTCCTTGTCACAAAATCATCTTCTGCCAATAGAATCTTCATGTCTTCTCTCCTTTACATTTTATTTAATAGCGCATATGTTCTTTTAGCGATATCATTCAGCTTCTCCTGATATTCTACCGCTCCCAGATCATAAGCGACCTTGGGCATTCCATAAACTACACAGGTTGATTCATCCTGTCCGATGGTTCTGGCTCCTGCTTTTCTCATAGACAGCAGTCCTTTTCCTCCATCGCCACCCATGCCTGTCAGAATAATTCCCAGTGCAGCGGGACCTGCTACCTTTGCAACTGATTCAAACAGTACCTCTACTGACGGACAATGTCCGTTGACTCTCGGTCCTGCTTTTACCTCTACCTGATATACCCCGTTTACCTTTACGAGCTTCATATGCCTGTCGCCACCCGGAGCAATCAGCATATGACCCGGCAATACCCTGTCGCCGGTCTCAGCTTCCTTCACACTGATCCTGCACTGATCGTCCAGTCTTTTTGCATACATCTTCGTAAATCCCGGCGGCATGTGCTGCACACAGACGATACCCGGAATATCAGTTCCGAAATCCTTTACAACCGAGTAGATTGCTTCAGTTCCCCCTGTGGATGCACCAATCGCAACTATAAGGTTGTTCTGTGAAGAAGCCAGTTGCTGCGCAGGCTGATTATTAGACATTACAGTTTTCTTAATATTACTAATCTTAGCTGTAGAGGCAATCTTAATTTTTACAAGCAGCTCATTTCTGATAAAATCCTCTAACTGTGCCCGATTCGATACTGCAGGTTTAGCTACGAAATCCACGGCTCCCGCATTCATGGCATCGAACACCTTGTCGCTTAAGGAACTGATAACCACGACCGGTAAGGGGTACTGTGGAATCAGCTTTCTTAAGAAATCGATTCCATTCATCCTCGGAAGCTCGACATCTAACGTCATAACATCCGGATGATGCTGTAAGATCAGGTCTCGCGCTTCAAAAGGATCCTTAGCTGTCGCCACCACCTGTATAGCGGGGTCTTTTCCTATATTCTGAACCAATAATTCTCTAAAGACTATCGAGTCTTCAACTATCAAAACCTTTATTGGCTGCATATCTATCTCCCTTCCCTTTTTAAGTATATCTAAAAGGTTCTATCTTTTCACATATTTTTAATTTATGGTTTTTTTCTGAATATTGACGGTTGAATAATCTGAAACGGTGTACTGCTTCTGTCAATAGTCTCCGTTGTTCCGATAAAGAAGTATCCTCCCGGTTCCATGACATCATAAATCCTCTGAACCAAATCTCTCTTCGTATTGTCGTCAAAATATATCATTACATTGCGTAAAAATACAATGTGCAGTTTCTTTTTAAAATGAAAAGGTTCCATTAAGTTAAGTTTACGGAAAAGAACTTCCTGCTTCAACTCATCCTTTACCTGATATTGTGAGCCTCCGGCAATCGATTTAAAGAAATGTCTCTTCCATTGTTCAGGAAGGTTTTTAAGTTCTTCCGCTCCGTAAATTCCCATCGTCGCCTCTTTTAACGCTTTGGTGGAAATATCTGTCGCCAGAATTTTTTTATCCCACTGGTCTTTCTCAAGACCAAGAAAATCCGCTATAACCATTGCTATCATATAGGGTTCTTCACCCGAAGAAGCAGCGCCGCACCAGACTCTTAAATCTTTCGTGGCAGCCGCTTTCTGCTTCGCCCATGGAAGCGCCACGGCTTTCATATAATCAAAATGTTCAAATTCCCTCATGAAGTATGTATGATTGGTTGTAAGAAAATTGACTAATATCCTTTCCAGTGTCCCTGTCTTATCATTTTCTACAGCATCCATGTATTCATGATAGTTTCTCCATCCGTTTTTACCAAGATAATTCTGCAGTCTTCCATTTACGATGACCTTCTTCTGTCCCAGCTCTATACCATATCGCTGTTTCATATATACGGAAATTCTCTGCAGTTCTTCATCTGTCATTGTTAATTCCAACTCTTATTCCCCCTATACATCAGTTTAACTGACGTGATATTTTACAACATATTTTGTAAATATCCGGATTATATTTTACCCCTGCCTCATCCTTCATAATATCAAGAGCTTTTTCCCTGCTGACAGCTCCATTCTCAGTCATGGCAGTATACCTGTTCATAATAGAAACAATCTGCGCCGCTATCGGAATCGCATTTTCTTTTAATTTATCAGGATATCCGCTTCCATCCCAATTTTCATGATGATGACGTACAATGTCTATAGCCGTACTGATAAATTCATTATAGTCACTGTTGACATACAGGTCTGAGAGCAGTCTTGCCCCTATATCTGTATGACTGCGAAGTATATCCGTTTCCTTAGCAGTCAGCACAAGTTCACTCTTTTTCAAAATCTCCATAGGGATGCCGATATTACCAATATCACAAAGAGGAGCGGCAAGCTCAATTGAATCTATATAAGTATCTGAAATTCTGTCCTCGAATAAAGGCGAAAGCTGCATTCCCTGTGCCAAAATCCTGCAATTGTGTCGAATACGGTCCATATAACCGCTTTCATAATTTGAATTCTGCAGCGCTATATTTGCCAAAGCGAATAATATATTTCTTTTTTCCAGTTCCATTTGTGCCAGCTGTTCATTCACTGATATCTGAAGACGTCTGTTCATCTCCAGCATCTCCATTTTGGCTTCATGCAGCTTCAGCTGGACTCCTACACGTGCCTGTACGACTTCCGAAATAAAAGGTTTGGTAATGTAATCTTCACCGCCGATTAAGAATCCCTCGACGATATCCATAGGATCATTAAATGCCGAGATAAATACAACGGGAATATCTTTTGTCTTTTTATCCTTCTTTAGCTGTCTGCACAGTTCATATCCATCCATACCCGGCATGGATATATCGCTTAAGATTAATTCCGGAGAATATTGTTTCGTCATTTCCAGAGCCTGCTCCCCATCTTCTGCCAAAATCGGAGAACAGCCCATATCTTCTATAATAGCTTCCAGAACCAGCCTGTTTGTTTCCACATCATCTACAATTAGAATCTTTTCTCCATTCAGCTTCATTTTGTCAGAAGTCACTCGCATCCACCTCTTATAAATATGTATTCAACTCTTCAAATCCGGCATTCACTTTTTCATAATTCTCTTTCTGAACTGCCATCTTCAACTTCAATACCACACGGGATACTTCACGGGGCGCCCCCTGAGTGAGCTGCCTGATGGTATCCATGAACATCTCCGCTTTTTCCCAGTTTTCCATTTCCACGCATAGAATAAGTTTGGACAGATTCTTCTTCAGAATCTCTCTGTTTTCCGGCGTGCCATACTCTATTATATCCTCGGTATCTTCATCTTCTTCCGCAGGAGCAGCAGTAAACATTGCCTGACGTATGGAAGCATTTCCCTCATCCGGCTGCATGGGAGTATTCTCGTCTTCACTCACGCCTACCCATATAGAGAAAGAGAATGTTGAGCCTTTATTCTTCTTTCCTTCTGCTTCAATCTTTCCGCCCATCAGTTCCACTAACTGCTTACAAATGTTAAGTCCCAGACCTGTTCCGCCGTATTTTCTGGAAATTGAGGCATCCAACTGTGAAAAGCTCTGAAATAATTTATCCTTATCGGACTTATCGATTCCTATTCCGGTATCTTTTACTATGAAAAATAATTCTATCTTATCCTTCACACGTGCCGTTCTGACAACCTCTAAGCTAATCTTTCCTACGGTTGTGAATTTTAATGCATTAGACAAAAGATTGTTAAGTATCTGCACGATGCGCAGCTCGTCACCTATAACATGTTCCGGTATCTGCGGAGATACCGTCATAAAGAACCTGAGTCCTTTTTCGGTAATCTTGGCAGTATGCTGGGCTTTCACATAATCAAGCATATTTCTGAAATTGAACGGGCGCGGCTCCAACGTGAATTTCCCGGCTTCCAGTTTGGAAAAATCCAGAATGTTATTTATAATCTTATTCATATCTCCGCAGCAGCGTTCTATCAGCCGCAGCGTTTTGAGCGTAGCCTCATCAGTTACCACATCAAGCAATTCTTTGACATTACCTAACACTCCGTTTACCGGAGTACGCAGTTCATGCGTAACATTCGATACGAACTCTGACTTAACCTTCAGTGCCTGCTCCGCTTCCTGCTTTACATGCTCAATTTCCCTGCTTAAGTATTCCTTCTCCAACGTGGCATTCGCCATACATATGTATGTTTCCACTTCGTCTTCACTTTTTATGATTCTGGCTTCTACGGGAAAACAGGTACGGTTCTTACGATACGCAACCAGATTCTGCTGCTCATGCCCGAATGGATAGTCCGTTTCAAAGCCATTTCCCGTATTCCTGAAGGTGTTTAGAAAAATGTCGCTTATATGGCTTCCGCATAAATCATCTTCATATTCCAGTTTCTTTTTGGCTGCCGCATTCGCATAGGAAATCGTTCCGGTTTTATCAAACACAAAAATCATCTCCAGTGCATCTTCCACCGGAAATGAGGCTTTTTCGCTCCATTCCTCCATCGATATTCCTCCCCGTAAAAGTTCACATGCTTTCCTGTAGTTAACGACATTATTACATTATAAAGGCAACAAAAAACATTTTACGCTTTTGCTGCCTATTGTGTGTTTCATCAGGTAAAATCAAACATCTTAATTACTTCTACAATATTGAAGAAATCCTCTTTAGCAAGCCCAAAGCATTCAAGTACATCAGGTGAGAATTGTCCGCATTCTCCATTCATAATCATCTCATACGCTATGCTGTTAGCATATGCACTCTTATATACTCTGGGACTTACCAATGCGTCATAAACATCTGCAATGGCAACCACCTGTGTGTAAATTGGAATATCTTCTCCCACCAGATGATCGGGATAACCTTTACCGTCCCATCTCTCATGGTGATAACGGCAGATATCATAACTATAACGATAAAATTCGGTTTCCCTATTCTTAAAGCTCTTTTCCAAAATTTCGCTTCCGATAGTAGAATGGGTTTTCATGATCTCAAATTCTTCCGGCGTAAGGCGTCCGGGCTTAAGAAGTATGGCATCCGGAATACCTATCTTACCAATATCATGCAATGCCGAAGCCTGACATATCAAATCTGCCTGTTCCGGAGTTATTCCGTACTTTGGGAAATACTTCATCAGGTATTTCAGCATAATTCTTGTAAAATATTTAATACGTCTGGTGTGCTCTCCTGATTCAGCACTTCTGGCTTCAACAACCGAACTGAGCATTTCAATCATAAACTCATTATTAGAACGGATTTCCTTCTCCTGAGCCCTGATTTCTTCTTCCTGCTCTTTCAGGCGTATCTCCATGTTATTTTTGTTCTGATACAGTTCAATTATATTTTTGCTTCTTCTCTTTACTATGTGCGGATAAAAAGGTTTATGTATAACATCCGCCACGCCGTATGAATATGCCTGGTCTTCACTGTCTAAAGCATCCTCGCTTGTAATCAGTATGACCGGAATCGAATCCAGCATATTTTTCTCATGCATATATTCAAGTACTCCGAAGCCATCCATGACAGGCATTACAATGTCCAGCAGAACCAGTGAAAGGTCCGGGGTATCCTGAAGTA
>CAMWWS010000051.1 GCA_947178085.1 uncultured Lachnospiraceae bacterium
GAGTCATCGTTATGGTGTTGTTTACATATGTGATTTCCGTGTTTGTGATTCACCAGATTCAACAGGAAAGCAGCGTGATTGGAACACTGTATGCGCTGGGAGCAAAGAAAAAGGATTTGCTGCTTCATTATATTACCTTGCCAACCATCATTACCTTTATCGGAGGAGTGACGGGCGCACTGCTTGGGTTTAGTAAAGCCGGCATACCTATCCAGACGGCAGACAGTTATAATTACTTTTCAATTCCGAAGCTGGATATCTGCTATCATGTTTATCTGATTGTATACAGTATTGTAATGCCCCCTGTGGTTTCGGTTATTGTGAACTGGCTCGTAATAAACAGGCGGCTTTCATGTACGGCGTTATCCCTGATTAGGAATGAACAGAAAACAAAAAATACCGGAAATATAAATCTTGGTAAAATGAAGTTTATCAGGCTTTTCCAGCTGCGTCAGATGATGAGGGAGAGACGGACCGGCTTTACGGTGGTGTGTGGCATGATTATATCTTTATTGGTACTTATGCTGGGATTAAATTGCTATATACTGTGCAGGAATGTGCAAAAAGACAGCATTAACAGTACGAAATTTGAATACATGTATACCTTAAAATATCCGGAAAAGGAAGTTCCGGAAGGAGGGGAAGCCTGCTATGTTGAAGCCCTTTCCAAGACCTCAATGGGATATACCATCAATGTCTCTTTGATTGGAATCGATGATGATAACAAATATTATGAAACCGAGACTGTGAAAGGGAAAAGCAACCTGATTATCAGTAAATCGGTTCAGCAAAAATATGGCTTGGATATAGGAGATAAGCTGATTTTGACAGACAATGCAGAGGATATGGATTATACCTTCACAGTAAAAGGTATTTGTGATTATGCAGGCGGACTGGCTGTGTTTATGGATATCGACAGTATGAGGGAATTGTTCGGACAGGAAGAAGACTATTACAATATGCTGCTTTCAGACAAGGAACTTAAAATTGATGAAGGGAGAATCTACAATATAACAACAAGTGATGACATAGCGCATTCCACTTCGGTTTTTACATCATTGATGATGCCTCTGATAATGATGATGACAGTTTCAGCGGTGATTATTTTCTGCATGGTTTTATATCTTATGATGGGCGTTATGATTGACAGGGCGGCTTTTGGCATTTCGCTGGTGCAGGTATTCGGTTTCCGCATAGGTGAAATCAGGAAATTATATCTGAACGGAAACGCATGGATTGTGGCGGTCGGGGCAATCATTGGAATACCCATTGCCAAAATAATTATGGATGCGCTATATCCATGGATGATTGCCAATACTGCTGTCGGCATGAATCTGGAATTCCCATGGTATATGTATGTGGAGATTTTTGCGGGTGTGATGGCGGTGTATTTTGTCGTAAATACACTTATCGTCCGGAAACTGAAACGAATCACCCCGGCGGAAGTGTTGAAAAACAGGGAATAATTTATTATAATGTTTTAGATTGTGAGAATCATGGTTTTTATTGTTTTGCCTTTATCTGTACATAATTGAAATTGGAGAGGTTTTTATGACATTATATCATGGAAGTAATACTGCAAACATTAAAATATTAAAACCAAATCAGGCGGACCACGACCGCCCATATGTATATATGACTACAATTGACGTAGTTGCAGCATTCTATTTATGTAATGCTGTAGAAAGACCATATTATTGGTTTCCATACGGGTTTGAAAATGGCAGCAGTGTACCGATATATCATGAGTTGTATCCAAATGCTCTAAAAGAGGTGTCAGACGGCGTCAGCGGATATATCTATGAGGTGCATGCATCAGAAGAACAGGTAATTCCCTTTAAAAACATTCCGTGCGCAAGGTTAGCGACTGAGCCTGTTGAGGTGGCAGAATGTATTCGCGTAGAAAATGCGTATGATCTATTAATAGATTATGTAAACCAGGGCAAAATGCGAATAGGTCGCTTTGAAGATAAGTCAGCTAAGCAGTTGGAGTGGTGGTATTCCACCTGTGTAGAATACTTAAAGGAGAAAAATATGATAGAAACTCCTGATTGTTCATATGCAGTTTTTATTAAGGAAAAACTGCCGCAGGTGTGGGAGAAATACATAAATAGTTAATCAAAAATGACACTGGTTCAGTCGGAACTTAACCAATGTCATTTTTGGTATCGAGTGCGCTGGCACTCGATTTTTTATATGTTACAAAAGATGCGCCCGCAGTTCTTCTCCGCTTTTTGCAGAAAGGTAAGCAGGTGCGATATCGAAGACGGTTTTTGCGCCGTTTAATCCTTCATTGTTCATGCGATATGCCGCTCTTGCATAAGCTGCAATTACAGAGCCTGTGAATTCCGGATTGGAGTCAAGTTTTAAGCTGTATTCGATAACATGAGAATTCTCTTTGTCCATGCCCGTATTGCCGGTACGGATGACACAGCCGCCGTGTGGCAGTCCGCTATGGTCGCGCTTCATTTCCTCTTCCGTAATGAAATGCACTGTCGTGTCATAGTCAGCAAAATAGTTGGGCATTGTCTTGATTTCATGTTCGATGGCGACATGGTCTGCACCTTCCTGTGCCACTACAAAACATTCACGGGTGTGCTTCTGTCTTGTGGACAGCTCAGGATTGGAGCCGCTTCTTACCTCTTCGAGAGCTTCAGGCACCGGAATAGTATACTGTCTGCAGTCCTTTACGCCCGGAATTCTTCTGACTGCATCGGAATGCCCCTGAGAGACACCCTTTCCCCAAAATGTATAATCATGTCCTTCGGGCAGAATGCAGTTTGCATACAGTCTGTTTAAGGAAAACATACCCGGGTCCCAACCGCAGGATATGATAGCGGTTTTTCCGGCTTTTTTCGCCGCTTCATCTACTGCCGCAAAGTGCTCCGGAATCCTTGCGTGGGTATCAAAGCTGTCCACTACGTTGTACATAGCCGCATATTGCGGTGTCTGCACAGGCAGATCGGTGGCGCTGCCTCCACATAAAACAAGTACGTCGATTTCAGCCTGCATTTCTGTCAGCGCTTTGTCCGGCAAAACTTTGACGCCCGGCGTCCGCACCTGTACGCTGTCCGGCTCACGGCGTGTGAATACTGCGGTAAGCTCCAGGTCTGGATTTTGCAAAATGGCGCTTTCCACGCCCTTCCCGAGATTTCCATATCCTAAAATACCGATTCTTATCATTTTATAATCATGCTCCTTTGTCATTGTATTATTTTTTAAGTATTATATCATATCCATAGAAGCGATAAAAGTATAACATTTCAATAAGAATTACGAAGTAATTCTTATAACACTAGCATCGCTTGTGTTTTCTCAGGCTGCTGAGCCTGAGCTTTTTATCATATTTTATTTTTCATGTGAAGGGTATGTTGGATAATCAAATAGACTTTGCATATTAGCTGTGATACACTTAAATAAAAATAATCTAAAGGCAATAGGAATCAAAATTCCTGTCATATGTGAAGGAACCAGGAGGAAATAGAGATAATGTACACTAATATTCTACCCATTTTACGCTGCCCTCATTGTGGGGCAGGGTTTTCTCTTACGGAAAGCAAAAAGGATGACGAAGAAATTGTTGAGGGAAAAATCGTCTGTGAGAAAGGACATACTTTTTTCATACACGAGGGAATTCTTGACTTTCAGTCACAGGAACAGGAGAACTTCAATTCTTGGACTGAATATTTTAAAGAAGAAACAGATGTCGATTTTGATGACAAATTCGACGCACATAAGACAGATAATCAGCAAAAAATTGAAAGAGACTTTATTGACGGCATTGTCGAGGAAGCTGTAAAACTGAAAACAGGCTTTTTGCTGGATGTGGCATCCGGAAGAGGATTGCTCTTGCGGGAATTACTGAAAAATGTTGATGATAATGTGGAAATTATCTCAGCCGATTTGAGTTTCCAGGTATTATGGCGTGACCGAATCAAATTCAAGCAAATCAATCCACACATCAAAGTAAATTATATTGCTTGTGACGCCACGAATCTTCCAATTCAGGACCATAGCATCGATATGGCCTGTACATATGTAGGTTTCACAAATATGGTGAACCTGATGGAAAACGGAATCAGAGATACTGCCCGTGTACTAAAAGACCATGCGCAGCTCATTAACTCAACTGTGTATATGGATGAAAATGCAGATGGCGCAAAAAAAGTCGCCAGATATCTTTTGGAAAATAATATGGAAGACGCCAAAAAAACATATATACGCAGCGAATTGCTGGCAATCCACAAAAAGTATTTCCGGACTGTTCGCGAAAAAATCATTTATGAAGGAATTGCAGAGACCGTGGAAGGAGACTTGATTCCTTGTACCGGGGAATGGTTCGCAAATGTTGTGCTTATTGCAGAATAGAATCAAAACAGGCATAAATCAGTGAGGTGTACTATGGGAAAAAAATTATCTGAAATGAGTTTAGAAGAACTATGGCAGTTATTTCCTATCTTTTTAACAGAACATAAGGACTGTTGGAAAGTTTGGTACGCTGATGAAAAAGCCGGTTTGGAGAAAATCATTCCTCAAGCTGCCAGAATAGAACATATAGGCAGCACAGCAGTAAGTTCCATATGGGCAAAACCGATTATTGATATTCTTGTGGAAGTTTCAAAGGAATGCGATATGTCGGGTATCAAAGATTTGTTGGTTCAAAATGGCTACATTTGTATGAGTCACAGTACAAGTAGATATTCTTTTAATAAAGGATATACAGAAAATGGTTTTTCTGAAAAAGTATTTCATTTGCATTTAAGGTATGTTGGAGATAACGACGAATTGTATTTCAGGGATTATCTCATTGAATTTCCTGATGTTGCTCAGGAATACGAAGAAATGAAGCTGTCGTTATGGAAAAAATTTAAACATGACAGAGATGGCTATACCAGTGCGAAAGTGGAGTTTGTAAAAAAGTATACAAACGAAGCTAAATTGAAATATGGAAATAGGTACTAGCAGATTGAGAGTAACTGTTTGCCGTCATTTCGACGAAGATTAAATAGACTTTGGATTTTAGTTATGATATACTGTAAATAATCAGTATTTATAAAGGGAGGAGTGGTAAAATGGCATTATCTAAAGAAGACTTAAATGCTATTGAATCAATGTTAGATCCTATAAAGCGTGATATAAGAAGTATACAGCTGACGCTTGAAAATGAGACTAATCGCAATATTAAGATTATTGCGGAAGGTCATCTTGATTTAAGCCGTAAATTAGACGATGCATTAAAAGTTGACAATGAAAAAGATATAGCATAACGTTAGATAGATAAATATATCATACTAATATAGGGTGTAAAGCTTGTTGAATTAAGGTTTTACACCTTTTTTAGATATAATTAGGCTTAGTGCTTTTTATCAAAACATAATTAATATCATGTCAGAGAAAGAGAAACTAGCTGGAAAATGTGGAGGAAAGCCAAAGATGAATAAAAATGAACTTCTGAAAAAGATTGCACCTTGTTCTTTAATGTGCCATACTTGTTCGGCATACAATGACGGAGTAATATGTAAGACTTCTAAAACACTATTAAAATATCTTGAGGGTATGGGAGGATTTTATAAAAAGCATATTCCCGATGCAGTAGAAAGCTATAGCAATTTTGATGACGTACTATGTATGTACAGCGCTGCTCCCTGTGAAGGCTGCCGCAGCACAGAACATAATGAATGCAGCATCAAAGGGTGTTTTTTACTTGAATGCACCAAGGAACATGGAATTGATTTTTGCGGAGAATGCAATGAATTTCCGTGCCAAAAAACAACTGATTTATTTGAAGAAGAAGTATATAAGCAGTGGTTAAATGGAAATCAGCAAATTCATGATAATGGAATAGAAGCATTTTGGGAAAGTAATTCAGAGAATCCGCATTATAAAGCATACAAAAACTGAAAAAGGCTAAAGAACATTTTTAAAGGAGGAAATGAAATGGCAAAGACAAACTATCCTGCCGGCTGGCTGCAAAATATAGAATTTGTGACTATTTTTACCAGATATCAGGACAAATGGGTATATTGCTGGCACAAGTACAGAAAGAGTTATGAACATCCCGGCGGGCATGTGGAACCCGGCGAAACGCCTATGGATGCGGCCAAAAGAGAGCTTTTTGAGGAAACGGGTATCAATGACTGCACCCTAATCCCTTTATGGGATTATGAGTATATCTGGGAAAACGGCATCGGTCAGAATAATGGAAGGGTTTTCTATGCAAAAGCTAACTCTTTAGGGAAGCTTCCTGATAATGAAATGGAGCGGATTGAGCTGTTTGACACCGTTCCGGAGAACTATACCTATGACAGGGAAGAAGACCTTCGGGATGTTGCAATGGTTGGAAAAAGCCTGAGTGCGTATATTTGATATGCAGGAGAATTGAAATACTGAAAAAGACGCTGACATTCTGTGATATACTTAATGTAATCAAATTAAGGAGGTAGTCCATAATGCATTTTGAATACTGCCCGCATTGCGGAAGTAAATTAATAAAAAAAGAAATAGGCGACGAAGGGCTGATTCCGTTTTGTGAAAAGTGTAATGTTCCATTATGGGATATGTTTACTACAAGCATCATAGCTGCTGTTGTGAATGAAGAAAAAGAGATTGCACTGATAAGGCAGAATTATGTGTCAACTACCAATTATGTGTGTGTAGCCGGTATAATGAAAATCGGGGAGTCTGCAGAGGAGACCGTTATTCGTGAAGTTAAGGAAGAAATCGGTCAGGATGTGATTGAAGTCGAATTTATAAAAAGCTATCCATATGAAAAAAAGGAAATGCTTATGCTAGGATATAAGGCTTTTGTAAAAAAAGCTGATTTTGTAATTTCCGGGGAAGTTGATTCCGTTAAGTGGGTAAAATATGAAGATGCCTTGAGTCTGCTGCGTGAAGGGAGCATAGCGTGGCAGTTAGTCAAAAGTGTAATAGGGGAAAATATGACTAAAATAACTGCCATGACAACAATGTGCGCTGATATTTTTGATGCGACCGGAGAAATTTTTCCGGGTGGAGAGGCTCTTAACTTTGCTGCGGTAGCATGCGGATATCCTCATATTAAGGTGGGAATCATGGGCGCTATAGGTGATGATGAATGCGGAAAAGCCGTATTAAATTCCATTCGCGACAAATCAATTGATAAAAGCTCCATACACATAATTAAAAACGGTATTACCGCTTCAAATCGCATTTACCTGACCCCGGAAGGCGACCGTTATTTTAAAGACGATTCATGGAATAGCGGAGTTTATGGTGATTTCCATATGTCAGATGAAGATATTGAAGTTCTTAAACGTTCGGATATTGTATTTATTAATTACTATTGTCCAAATTTGGCGGATGTTTTGAAATTAAGAGAAACGAATAGCTTTAAACTTGCAGTAGATTTCGACGAGGTTAGAAACTTTGATGAGCTTGAAAAAATTGTACCATATATTGATTTCTTTTTTATCAGCGGTGATGAAGGCATATTGCCTGTGTTGAAAAAATGGTCGGAGAAGTATGACGGAATTTTCAACGCCACGCTTGCCGAAAATGGGAGCGTTACCTTTTTTAGCGGAAAGGAATATCGGGTCAAGGCTGTTCCAGTAACAGAGATTGTTGACACTACGGGCTGTGGAGACAGCTATCATGCAGCTTTCATATGTTCTTATGTAAAAGATAATGATATTATTTCTGCGATGAACGAAGGCTCGGCAGTGGCTTCAAAAACGCTGGCGCATATTGGGGGATTTTAGTAAAATTATATTTACATAGAGGTATTTATATGAAAAAAATAAAAATAAAAAGAATAAAAAGAATGATAATAAACATCTTAGTCGTCGTATTGCTTTGCTGTGGTATATTTTTCGGAACCAAATTTTACTATAGCAGGCAGGTTAATACGGTCGAAATCATTAGAGAGGTTCCCGTTGAAAAGATAGTGGAAAAAGAAATTCAAATCTCCGGAGAGACAATCAGAACCAGTATGGCAAACATTGGGAAGTTATGTACGGCTGAATATAATTATACCCATATTGAAAAGTTTGATAGCTCAAAAGAAATCAATGGATATACTATTCCTTTTACTACATCTATGTTTATTTACAGTTATGACGGTACTATAATGGCAGGAATTGATTTTACTAAAATCCAAATTGATAAAAATGACGCGGAAAAAGTAATAACCGTAACACTTCCCAATGTTGAAATCATCAGTTCTGATGTAGACCAGGACAGTTTCACTCTATATGATGAGAAAAACAATATTTTTAATCCTATTAGCGTAACTGATGTAGCCGATTCGTTTGCTGATTTAAAAAACAGTGAAGAAGAAAAAGCCATAGAAAAAGGATTGTTTGACAGAGCAAGAGAAAGCGCCGTAACATTAGTTGAAAACTTTATGCGCGGTTCTTATGATGTAGAGGATTATGAAATAGAAGTGGTGTTTGAGGGAGCTTAAATAATCGGCAAAGGAGAATATGTATGAATGAGTGGGGAAAAGCGGTTATTGAAAAAGCGTTAGAATACGCTGATTTTGAATGGCGGGCGACGGAAAAAAATGTATTGCATGGAATAGATAATGACGGAAGATTTGTTGATACTCCCGATATAACTTGGAAAGGGCAAACGCTTGATTGCGGCTGGTGGAAAGTTGGTGAAATAAATATCGGCATTCCGTATAGCTGGGGAAATGCTTCTACCCTGGAAGAATTTGCAGTAGGAATCGCAGAGGGGAAGTATGCGGGAAATGTCCCGGAAGATAAGAAACGATACGGCAGTCATAATACGGTCGGCGTAGATTGTTCCGGCTTATTGACAGTGTGCTGGGAGTTGCCTAAGAAAATAGCAACAAAAGATATTCCTGAGTATGCGACAGTGATAAAAACAGACGAGATACGGCAAGGTGATATATTCGCTAAGATTGGAAGTCATGTTATGTTTTTCAAGGAGTTTGCGGATAGTGAAAAGTCGGAAGTAATTATTATTGATGCAACAAGAAGTACGGGAAAAGTTTCACAAAGAAAAGAAAATGTCACTGAACTGCTGAGTAATGGATATGAGATTTATCGAAAGAAACGAGGTTGGGTGATTGAAGAATGTTTACAATACTCATAATTGATGACGATAATGATTTGCGAAACGGTCTTGAATTTGACCTTACCGCCGAGGGTTATAATGTTATCTGTGCCGAAAACGGCAGAACGGCGCTTGATAGAATAGAATCTGCGGATATTGCGTTACTGGACGTAAATCTCCCCGATACGGAGGGCTTTCAATTGTGTCGTGAAATTAAAAAAATCAAGAATATCCCCGTGATTTTTCTTACCTGCCGCGACCTTGAAGCGGACGAGCTTAACGGCTTTGGCTGCGGCGCGGACGACTATATCACTAAACCGTTTTCTCTTCCTGTTTTGAGGAAAAGAATTGCCGCTGTTCTCAAACGAAACGATGTCTTGGGCGACGTTTATTCCGATGATTTTCTTATCGTTGATTTTGGAAGATTTATGGCTTCAGCGGGAGGGAAAAATATTTCTTTTACGCCGACAGAATACAATCTTCTGAGAATTTTTATGAACAGTAAGGGAAGCGTTCTGACCAGACAGATACTCCTTGAAAAACTTTGGGACGACAAGGGGAATTTTGTTGACGAGCATACTTTGACCGTAAATATTAATAGAATCCGCAGTAAAATAGAGGACGAAAGCCATAAATATATAAAAACTGTTTACGGCATAGGCTATTTATGGAACGGTGAAAATCAATGACTTATATCTTAATTATTTCTGTTGTGGTTATAATTTTTTTGACCGTACTGGTTTACATAATTTTAAATTACCGCAGAAAAATTTCAGATTTTTCGGAAGAACTAAGTCGTACTTTAGACGACATGATTGCCGAAAATAATCCCGATTTTGAAATTACCGGCGATACCGTTGACGGAAAAATCAATGTGCGGCTTAAACGATTGTACGAGATTCTGAACAGTAAGACCGAACAGTCCAAGCGGGACAAGGAGAAAATACAGGAGCTTGTTTCGGATATTTCCCATCAGGTGAAAACTCCTGCGGCAAATCTGAAAATGTATATGCAGATTTTATCACGGCAGGATATTGATGAGGAAAAACGTCGCGAATTTGTTGAACTGTCCCTTGCACAGACTGAAAAGCTGGAATTTCTAATGCACGCACTGATAAAAATGTCACGGCTTGAAACCGGAATTATTTCATTTAAAAAAGAAAAACTTTCCGTAGCCGAAATTATCGGAGAAAGCCTCGTTCAGATAATTTCAGCTGCAGAAAATAAAAATATCAGCGTACAGGTGAATTGTACTGACAGCATTTATGCATTCTGCGATAAAAAATGGACGGCGGAAGCAGTATTTAATATCTTGGACAACGCGGTGAAGTATACGCCTGAAAACGGCTGTATAATCGTTTCTGCTGAGTCGAACGAGTTTTATACACAGATAAAGATAAGGGACAACGGCGCAGGAATTCCTGAAAGTGAGCAGGCAAAAATTTTCGGCAGATTTTACCGCTCCGAGGCCGTGAAAAACACCGAGGGACTTGGAATCGGACTGTTCCTTTCACGTAATATTATTTCGGAGCAGGGTGGATTTATTATGGTAAAGTCAGAGCCGCCGGATGGGGCGGAATTCATAGTGAGTATACCGTTGGAATGAGCTGAGAGGGCAGATTGCACAAAATGTTCCCTCGCGCCTGACTTCGGAATATGGATTTTCTAAATATTCCGGAGAGGGTATGAATGACGGACGCAACCGCCCGCAATTCGCCGTCCGGGCTCAGTGCGGGCTTTTCGGGACATCTATGTCCCGAAATTGCTGGGTATAGGGACGGAATATTAAGAAAATCTCATATTCCTCCGCAAGCCGCTTCGCGAACATTTTGTGCAATCTGCCCGCTGAAGTTTATTGAAGTACCTTCTGCATAATGAATCCATTTAAACATCTGCGAAACTATCTTTCTAAATCACAGGTTCTGTCAAACTCTTGTTATCGGATATTCTTATTTCTAAACTAGTATATTGTTCGCTAATTAACTACACTATATTTTGACCTAAAATGCTGATAAATGAGGGATTTTTTAAACGTAGTTACTAGTTATTTCTAAAACGTAGTTGTACAATATAGACAATATCAAAAGCAGGTACTGTGATGCCGTCGGTACTTAGCGAGGTCTTTTCGAGCTTAGTACCGCTACGGCTGAACTGTAGCGCAATGTCATTAAGTTAAGAAATGTACCTTGAAAATTTAATAAAAATCCTAAAAAA
>CAMWWS010000052.1 GCA_947178085.1 uncultured Lachnospiraceae bacterium
TGATATATGGACTTGGCGATGGTTTTCGTAACAAAATCATCGTTACTTTTAGCGCCCTGAAAGCAAAAGAGCTTTATGAGGAGTATAAATTTTATGATAGAAATGTAATGTTATATCCGGCTAAGGATTTAATTTTCTTTCAGGCAGATATTCATGGTAACCAGCTTACTATGCAGCGTATGAAAAGCCTGCGCAGATTGATGGAAGGCAAACCGACAACGGTTATTACGACTTTTGATGCTCTTATGTCGCCGCTGATTCCACTGTCTGTACTTAAGCAAAATGTTATCCATATAAATAAGCAGACCGCTATTGATGAAAATAAGCTGGCGATTAAGTTAACAGAGCTTGGATATGAGAAAAATTATCAGGTAGAGGCGCCTGGACAGTTCAGTATCAGAGGCGGCATTGTTGATATTTTTGACTTAACGGAAGAAAATCCTTATCGCATTGAATTATGGGGAGAAGATGTGGAGTCTATCCGCAGCTTTGATATCCTTAGCCAGCGTTCGGTTGAACAGCTTGAATCTGTATCTGTTTATCCGGCGGCAGAGATTATCTTAAGCAGGGAAGAATTGCATAATGGTATCGGAAAAATTGAAAAAGAAGGCAAAGAATATGCGGCTAAACTGCGTTCGGAGATGAAAACGGAAGAAGCGCACCGCATTGAAGTACAGATAAAGGAACTTAGAGAGCAGTTATTGGAGTTCGGAGTCTCTCTGAATGCGGTGAATCTGGACAGTTATATTCGCTATTTTTACTCGGAATTAGGAGGTTTTTTGGATTTTTTTGAGACGGAGCTAAGCTGTATATTCGTAGATGAACCGGTTCGCGTCAAGGAGCATGCAGATGCGGTAGAAATGGAATTTCGTGAGAGCATGATGCATCGTGTTGAAAAAGGATATATTATTCCGGGGCAGATGGATGTTCTTTTCAGCGGCGATGAAGTGGCGGCAAAACTGGTAAACAGAAGAGTGGTTGCCCTTGCCATGATGGAAGGAAAAAATCCGTTATTTAAGGCAGATGAAAAATTTTTCGTTCAGGTAAGGAGTATACCTTCATATAATAACAGCTTTGAAGCATTGGTAAAGGACTTGATAAGATATAAGAAAAACGGATATAGGGTATTGCTTTTGTCAGGTTCCAGAACAAGGGCGGAGCGACTTGCCGAAGATTTGAGGGAAGAGGGATTGAGCTCCTTTTACAGTGACAATCCTGACAGGGAAGTGCAGCCGGGAGAAGTCATGACTTATTATGGCAGAGTTATGAAAGGGTTTGAATATCCGCTTTTAAAGTTTCTGGTAATTTCTGAAAGCGATATTTTCGGTGTGCAAAAGAAGAAAAAGAAGAAGGTACGTCAATATGAAGGTCAGAAGATAAATGATTTTTCGGAACTTAAGGTTGGCGACTATGTAGTGCATGAAAGCCATGGACTGGGTATTTACCGCGGTATTGAAAAGGTTGAAGTGGAGAAGATAGTAAAGGATTATATCAAGATAGAATACCGTGATGGCGGAAATTTATACGTTCTGGCGACGGGACTTGATGTAATCCAGAAATATGCGTCAGCGGATGCTGCTGCGCCTAAGCTTAATAAATTAGGAACTCAGGAATGGACTAAGACCAAATCCAAAGTGAAGAGCGCTGTCAATGAAATAGCTCAGGATTTGGTGGAACTTTATGCCGTAAGGCAGCAGAAAAACGGCTATCAATATGGGTCGGATACTGTCTGGCAGAAAGAGTTTGAAGAAATGTTTCCCTTTGAGGAAACGGAAGACCAGCTGAATGCTATTGCAGACACGAAGGCAGATATGGAAAGCACCAAGATTATGGACCGTCTGATATGTGGTGATGTGGGCTATGGTAAGACTGAGATAGCAATCCGTGCGGCATTTAAGGCAGTACAGGAAGGGAAACAGGTGGTTTACCTTATTCCTACCACGATTTTGGCACAGCAGCATTATCAAACCTTTATTCAACGTATGAAGGATTTTCCAGTGAGAATCGATTTGCTGTCTCGTTTTCGCACGGCTGCTGAGCAGAAGAAAACTATAGAAGACCTGCGTAAAGGGATGGTCGATATAGTTATCGGAACCCACAGGGTGCTTTCAAATGATGTGGGATATAAAGATTTGGGGCTGCTGATTATTGATGAAGAGCAGCGGTTCGGAGTTACGCACAAGGAAAAAATTAAGAAAATGAAAGAAAGTGTGGATGTATTGACCCTGACTGCCACGCCGATTCCAAGGACTCTGCACATGAGCCTTATCGGAATTCGAGACATGAGTATTCTGGAGGAAGGACCTAATGACAGATTGCCGATTCAGACTTTCGTTTGTGAGTATAATGAAGAAATGGTGCGTGAAGCCATTGTGAGGGAATTAGCCAGAGACGGTCAGGTTTATTATGTCTATAACAGGGTTAATCATATTGCAGATATTGCAGCTGCGGTTAAAAAGCTTGTGCCGGAGGCTGTGGTTGCTTTTGCGCATGGACAGATGAACGAGAGAGAACTTGAGCGTATAATGTACGACTTTATATCCGGTGAAATTGATGTATTGGTATCTACTACTATTATCGAAACCGGATTGGATATTTCTAATGTAAATACTATGATTATTCATGACTCGGATAATCTGGGACTTTCGCAGCTTTACCAGCTCCGCGGGCGAGTGGGGCGTTCCAGCCGTACTGCTTATGCTTTCCTGATGTATAGAAGGGATAAGATGTTAAAGGAAGTGGCGGAGAAACGCTTGGAAGCTATAAGAGAATTTACTGATTTGGGCAGCGGATTTAAGATTGCCATGCGAGATCTGGAAATACGTGGAGCGGGCAATATCTTGGGAGCGAAACAGCATGGACATATGCAGGCGGTAGGGTACGACCTATATTGTAAAATGCTGAATGAAGCAGTGAAAAATATAAAAGGAATTTCCACAGTTGAGGCTTTTAATACAAGCATAGATTTGGATGTTGATGCCTATATTCCACCTTCCTATATTGTTAACGAAGTCCAGAAGCTGGATATATATAAACGGATTGCCGGAATAGAAGATGATAAAGAATGCGATGATATGAAAGAAGAGCTTCTGGACCGTTTTGGCGAAATACCAAAATCTGCGGAGAATCTTCTGCGAATAGCAATGATAAGGGTGAAAGCCCATATGCTTTATATGACTGAAATAAAAGGGAAAAATGAATTGATTCAGTTTATTTTCAGACCGGATGCTCGGATAGAAGTAGGAAATATTCCTCTGATCCTTCAGAAATATAAAGGAAAACTTTCGTTTGATCCAAAAGGACAGCCTGCATTTCGATTCCGTTATAAAAAGTATGGGGTTGTGGAGAAAGATGAAAAATTGCTGTTATCACTGACAGAAGGACTGTTGTGCGATATGCATGAATTGCTGATGCCGGATGAAGAAGTGAAGCAATAAATAAGTTTTCAGGGCTAGTGTTAATTTAAATAAAAACAGAACAACTGTTCTTAAAAGACCGTTTTATCGGACTGTGTAAATGTTATTCTTATATCAGAACATGAAAATACTTGTCAACTTCATTTTGAGGTGTGGCAAATTATAGATTCTGAAAGGAGATAACATTATGAAGGGATATGCAATCGAAAGCGGATACATGGGGTATGTGGATGGGAGTTATATGTTATTTGCAAGCGAAAACGATTATGAAGAATATCTTGAAGAGAATCTTGCTTAAGACGGACATATGAGATAAAATATATCTGTCAATATTTATATGATGGTTACTGCCTTTATATTATACGAGGAGGATTATGGAATGAGGAAGAAATATTGCGTTCTTGCTTTGATGATGGCAGCAGTTATGGCGGTTAGCGGTTGTGCAGGTAATACATCTGCTCCTGAAAATAATGAGGAAGAAAACACAGACGCAAGTGATTCCGGAAATACAGCGGTGAATGATGCAGAAATGAATTCAGAAGCGGACCATTCTGTAACAGCAGGAGAAGAGAGCCAGGAAGCAGACAAGAATATGGAAATAGAAGAAAATTCTGAAGGCGAGACGGATGGCATACAGGTTCCGGTTATAGAAATTGCGCAGAAGGTACTTCCGGATTCGGAAGCTGTAGCATTCGTACAGAATATGAAAACAGGCTGGAATCTTGGGAATACTTTTGATGCAGTAGATAGTGGCATTACCGGAGATGATTTAAAATATGAATCTGTGTGGTGTGGTACTGTTACTACAAAAGAAATGATAGATGCACTTAAGGAAGCCGGATTCCAGACAATACGTATTCCGGTTTCGTGGCATAATCATCTTACAGATGACAAGCATACAATAAATGAGGCATGGCTTAACAGGGTACAGGAAGTAGTGAATTATGCAATAGATGATGGTATGTATGTCATTATCAATATACATCATGATTTCAGCAAGGAGTACATATATCCTACCGGCGAATATCTGGAGCAGTCCAAAATATATGTTACAGATATTTGGACACAGGTGGCGGATAGATTTAAAGACTATGATGAACATCTGATTATGGAGTCTATGAATGAGCCTCGTATGGTAGGTTCGAACAATGAATGGTGGCTGGATTTTCAAAATGAAGAATGCATTGATTCTATACAGTGCATCAATGAAATAAATCAGACATTTGTAGATGTGGTGCGTTCATCAGGAGGCAATAATGCTACGAGATATCTGATGGTGCCGGGATATGACGCATCTTTGCAGGGAGCGGTGAATGAATACTTTAGTCTGCCGGGAGATATTGAAAAGAATCAGAATAAGATTCTTGTTTCTGTTCATGCTTATACACCATATTCGTTTGCGCTGCAGGCAGTAGGGGAGAGTGGCAGTAAAGATACATTTGATATGAGCAGTTCTTCGAGTACGAAAGATATAGATGATTTGATGAAGCAATTGTATGATACCTATGTTAAGAATGGTACAGGTGTTGTAATTGGTGAATATGGCGCCAGAGAGAAAAATGGCAATTTGCAGGCAAGAGTAGATTTTACTGCATACTATATCGAAGCAGCAAGAGCAAGCGGAATTACCTGCTGTATATGGGATAACAATTCATTTACCGGTAACGGAGAAAACTTTGGATTGTTCGAAAGACAATCTTCGACATTTCGGTATATGGAAATATTGGAAAGTATAATGACGCATTGTGAATGAAATTCATGGTGTATGGCAATAAGTATCTAAAAGGCGTTTTACGGCATATAATAAGTTATATATGAAAGATAGGAGCTTTGCGTGGTTACCAAAATTGACGATATCTCGGTGAATTATATAGACGTAGGTAGTGGTGATATTATCCTGTTATTACATGGCTGGGGAGCCAACATTACGCTGTTCGACGGTATTGTGAAGACTCTTTCATCAAACCACAGAGTCGTAGCGCTGGATATGCCGGGGTTTGGGAAGACGTCTGAACCGCCGCAGCCGTGGTGCGTAGATGATTATGTTGATTTTGTAGCGAAATTCCTTAACACCCTGAATATAAAAGAATTCAGCGTGTTGGTACATTCTTTTGGCGGCAGAGTATTATTTAAGCTTAATGCTAAAAAAGAACTTCCCTTTATTATTAAAAAAGCTGTTCTGATTGACAGTGCAGGAATCATGCCTAAGAAAACGTTTAAACAGAAGCTGAGTCTGCGGATGTATAAGGCGGCGAGATGCATTATGAGTACCAAAGTTCTGCATTTTCTTTATCCTGATGCAGTAGAGAATATGAGGAAAAAGAGAGGCTCTGCGGATTACAATAATGCAACTCCGACGATGCGTAGTACTTTGGTGAAGGTTGTAAATGAAGATTTAGAACCGCTGGTATCGAAACTAAATTGTCCTACGCTTTTAATATGGGGGGATGCGGATACGGCGACGCCCATATCGGATGCGGAATTGATGGAACGGTTGATACCGGATGCCGGACTTGTCGTGTGTGAAGGGGCAGGGCATTATTCGTTTTTGGAACAGCCGGCTAAAGTACATGGCGCTTTGAAGGCTTTTTTCGGATAATGTATAGTGATGATAAGCTTATGGCATGTGAGCGAAGAATGGAAAGGAACTGAAATTTATTTATGGATATTGTTTTGTGGATTATCTGGTTTGGCACTTTTTTTCTTGGCGCCGTCCGGTATGAAATTTATATCATGCATATGTTCCAACAGAATTCCTATAAACCTAGAGAATATAGTGAATGGCTTCAGGTTACGGGCAATATTGGCAGATTGCTTGGTAAGACGCTGTATACCTTGATTTCCCTGCCGCTTCTTGTAATAGGAAATCGCGGCTGCATTATTACTGCATGTCTTATGAATATAATGACGATTTTGGTGAATAAGCCCCAACATGCCAAGAAACCCCTTGTATATACGCCCAGAGTGAGGAGAATGTTTATTACAACAGGTGTCTTATTTGTAATAGATATTCTGCTTTCTCTTTTGTGGAGAGCAGCAGTGGGAAAAGTCTGTGCGCTTACTCTTTTGTTTATGTTCATTATGATGCCGTTTTTGATTTTGCTGGTGAATCTGATTAATCATCCTATTGAGTATGGTGTTGACAGACATTATATTAATGATGCGGCAAGGATTTTAAAAGATATGCCGAATCTGACGGTCATAGGCGTCACCGGCAGCTATGGGAAGACCAGCGTTAAATATTTCCTTAGTAAGCTGTTATCCACGCAGTTCAGTGTATTGCACACACCTGGAAATTATAATACAACATTGGGTGTTGTCAGAACCATCAGGGAGCAGATGAAATCATATCATGAGATTTTTATCTGCGAGATGGGCGCAAGAGAAGTCGGTGATATAAAAGAAATCTGTGATCTGGTACACCCTGAATATGGAATTATTACTTCTATCGGACCGCAGCATCTGCAGAGTTTTCACAGCATAGAGAATATTATAAGCACTAAGTTTGAATTGGCAGATGCAGTGCCTGCAGATGGCAAGGTTTTCTTAAATTATGACAATGATTATATTCGTGATAAAATAACGGATAAGCAGGTTGTAAGCTACGGAACATCAGGGGACAATGTCACATACAGGGCATATGATATTTCTGTCTCTGTAGATGGTTCTTTTTTTAAGATGAAGGATAAAGCGGGAAAAGAATATAATTTCCATACAAGGTTGGTTGGGAATCATAATGTACAAAATATCGCAGGTGCTGTTGCGGTGGCAAATACACTTGGAATTCCTATGGAAAAGCTTATTTATCCGGTTTTGCAGCTTGAAAGCGTTCCACACAGATTGCAGTTGTTAAATCAGGGAAATCGCACTGTTTTGGATGACAGCTATAATTCCAACAAAAATGGTTTCAAGGCAGCGCTTGATACTTTGGCGATGTTTAAAGAATTGCGGATTTTGATGACTCCGGGGATGGTAGAGCTGGGAGAACGGCAGTATGATGAGAATAAAGAAGTGGGGATATATGCGCATGATAAGTGTGACTATGCGGTTTTAGTCGGAAAAGAACAGACGAAACCGATACAGGACGGCTTGGTGGAAGCCGGATTTGCACAGAACAGGATGATTATTGTAGATACCCTGCAGGAGGGCTTTCAGATGGTGAATGCAATACCTGATGAGAAACATAAGGTTGTTCTTATTGAAAATGACCTGCCGGATAATTATAGTTAAAATAGGGTGAAAAATGCAAATTTGTGCAGACATCGTTGATGCCTTTGACACATAAATTCGCAGACTGAGAAAGGAGCGTGGTTGCTATTATGAAGATTAAAGTAGGCGTATTTTTCGGAGGAAAGAGCGTAGAGCATGAGGTGTCTGTTATTTCAGGCATTCAGGCGTTGATGGCATTTGATAAGGATAAGTATGATACAATTCCGATTTATATTACAAAAGAAAATGAAATGTATACTGGAGAAGCGATTGGCGATATTAAGAACTATAAAAATATCCCTGAGCTGTTAAAAAAGAGTATTCGGATTTTCTTTATATGTGAGCAGGGAAAGTTGAATCTGGTCCAGTATCCGGAGAAGAAATTTGGAAATTCTGTAATTGATCATATTGATGTGGCTTTCCCGGTCGTACACGGCGCCAATGTTGAGGATGGCTCATTGCAGGGATTTCTGCGGCATTATAATGTGCCGATTGTTGGATGTGATGTTACGGCAGCGGCGGTGTCCATGGATAAATATGTCATGAAGACAGTCCTCATGGACAATGATATTCCGGTACTTCCATGTGTGACGCTGCACGTCAAAGAATACCAGGAAGATTCTAAGGCAGCGTATAGCCGTATAGAGAGTAAGATAGATTATCCCGTTATTGTAAAACCTATTAACTTAGGCTCCAGCGTAGGAATTAAGGTGGCGAAGGACAGGGATGGTTTGAAGGAAGCATTAGAGTATGCTTTTGAATTTGGGCAGAAGGTACTGGTAGAACGTGCTATTATGAAGCTGCGGGAAATAAATTGTGCGGTTTTAGGTGATTATGAAAGCGCACAGGCATCCGAATGCGAAGAGCCTATCTCCAGTGATGAGATTTTAAGCTATGAAGATAAATATGTGGCGGGTAATAAGGGCGGTTCCGAAGGTATGCGGACTGCAAAAAGAGAGCTGCCTGCGAATCTGTCGCCGGAGCTTAGAGAAGAAATTCGCGCGCTTGCAGTAAAAACTTTTAAAGCGCTTAATTGTAACGGCGTGTCAAGGATTGATTTTATGATTGATAAAGATATAAACAAGGTATATGTCAATGAAATTAACTCTATACCGGGTTCTCTTGCCTTTTATCTTTGGGAAGCACTGGGAAAACCATATGCTGAACTGTTGGATGATATGGTGAAACTTGCGCTTAAACGGGAGAGGGAAGAGGGAAATCTTATGACTTCTTTCCAGACAAATATTTTACAAAATGCTAATCTGTCCGGAGCAAAGGGCATAAAGAAATAGAACATAAATTTGCAGGCTTAAGAAAGGAGCTTGGTTAGTGATATGATTTTTGACGCTCATTCGGATATCTGGTCGGACATCACTGTCAGAAACCTTAGGGGAGAGGAGGATATCTTTAGGAAATATCACTACGAAAGATTGAAAAAGGGCGGAATAGAAGGTTCTGTTTTTGTAATGTGGATAGACCCGCCTTATGATAAGGAACCGGCTGAGCGACTTAGGCAGATTATGGATGCTGTAAAAAAAGAAGTTTCTAGTTGTCAGGATATTCTAAGAGTGGTACACAGCTATGGGGAAATGCAGAAGGCAAAAGAGGATGGCGTTTTCTATGTATTTATCGGCTGTGAAGGACTTTCTGAAATCGGAGAAGATATAGAGCAGATAGATATGCTGTATGAATTCGGAGCAAGGCATGCATCACTTACATGGAATGAGCAGAATTCGCTTGCAACCGGTATCCGCGGCGATGCAGACAGAGGGCTGACTGAACTCGGCATTAAAGCATTTCATAAAATTCAGGAGCTTAATATGCTGTTTGATGTGTCTCATCTGAATGATAAATCTTTCTGGGATGTAATGCGCCATGCGTCAGGACCAGTTGTGGCGACGCATTCCAGCAGTCGTAAACTTTGTGCTGTTCCGAGAAATCTGACAGATGAGATGATAAAAGAACTGGTGGCGACAGGCGGTATGGTTGGTATCAATTCATATCCCGAATTTATTTCGGAAAAAAAAGCTGACAGAACAGTTGATATGCTTGCAAGGCATATAGAACATATTTCCGATATAGCGGGCATTGACAGAATAGGGTTTGGTTTTGATTTTTGTGAATTTCTGGAAGGTGAGGCATCGACATCATGCAGTTTTAAGCAGCAGGAAACGGAGCAGTCTTCTGTCTTGAGAGGGCTGCGGGATGCTTCTGAGGTTCCGAATCTTCTTGAAGCTATGAGGAAAATTGGTTTTACAGATGATGATATCAGAAAAGTTTCATATGGTAACTGGCATAGGCTGATACGGGAATCCGGTATAGCAAAATAGCAATTTGTTGTAAAGAAAAGGTAATTGTGCTATACTATTGCAAAGGCAGATATTACTGCATATTTCAGTAGAGATAAAGTGCGCGGCCCGAATTCAGGGTCGTGGCATGTAGAGAAAGAATCAAGGTCATTAGAGATGAAAAGAACGATAAACACTGCATTGCTATATAGAAGAATATTTTTAATAATCTATGATATATTTGCGGTAGCAGCTTCCTCTCTGCTGGCGCTTTTAATTCGTTATGAGTTTGTATTTTCCAAAATAGACAGTACATTTCTGGAATCTGTATATTCATTTATGCCGTATACAGTTTTAATTATGATTGGAGTTTTTACATTGCTAAGACTCTACAGCAGCCTGTGGGCGTTTGCCGGGGTCATGGAGATGCAAAATATTGTGATAGCATGCGGCATAATAACGATAGTCAACGGTCTGGGACTTTTGATAGCCGGAAAACCGGTTCCCAGAAGTTTCTATTTTCTCTTTATTTTCCTGCTGCTGAGTTTTACGTTTATCAGTAGATTCAGTTATCGGTTCCTAAGAATAATGAAACAAAAGAGAAGAAAAGGTGAAAGAGGAACTAATATTATGATTATTGGAGCCGGAGAAGCTGCCAATATGATTATCAAGGAGATTATAAGCAGTAGATATACGCATATGCGTATCTGTTGTATTATTGATGACGATGTTAATAAACATGGGAAATATATTCAGGGGATTAAGGTGGTAGGCGGTCGTGACAAAATAAAGGAAGCTGTAGATACTTTTTCCATTGATGAAATTTTTATTGCGATGCCGTCCGTCTCCAGGTCCGTTATCAGTGATATTATTAATATATGCAAGGATACGACTTGCAAATTACAGACTCTTCCGGGAATGTATCAGCTTGTAAACGGAGATGTTAATGTCAGTCAGCTTAAGGATGTTGATGTGGAGGACTTGTTAGGCAGAGATCCGATTGTGGTGGATTTGGATTCCATACTCGGCTATGTACAGGGCAGGTGCGTTCTTGTAACCGGTGGCGGAGGTTCCATCGGCAGTGAACTTTGCAGGCAGATAGCGGGGCATAATCCTTCCCGGCTGATTATAATAGATATTTACGAGAATAATGCATATGATATTCAACAGGAGTTATTACAGCGGTTTCCAAGGCTTGATTTAGTAGTACTAATTGCTTCGGTTAGAAATGCCAGACGTCTGAATAGTATTTTTGAGAAGTACAAGCCTGATATTGTATATCATGAGTCAGCACATAAGCATGTACCGCTTATGGAAGACAGTCCGAACGAAGCGGTTAAAAA
>CAMWWS010000053.1 GCA_947178085.1 uncultured Lachnospiraceae bacterium
TTGTAAACCATGGTGTATAATAGATTCATTAGATAGGTTTTTATTACATTTCAGTATACATATCAAGAAATAAACCCCTCGACCAAAGAGTGAATGTAAATATAAAAAATGGGTGTTTTGCTCAGGTATAGTTGATAAAAGCACAGGAGGAATTTATGAGAGAAAAGTATGAATCATTAGCGCTTGCGAATTTGAAAGAACTCGCAAAAGTTCGTGGTATTAAGGGTGCTTCTACGATGAAGAAGGCGGATTTAGTAGAAGCAATGCTTAAGGAAGACGAGAAAGATAAGGCAGCGGGAAAAGAAGTTGTTGTTAAATCTATCGTACCGAAAAAGCAGGAGAAACAGGAAAAGGCGGAGAGCGCTTCTTCAGGGGGAGAGGAAGAAAAATTCCCGGCGGAGCTTGACAGCGGAATCATGGCACACGGTATTTTGGAAGTCATGAGCGATGGGTTTGGATTTATCAGGTGTGAGAATTATCTTCCTGGTGAAAATGACGTTTATGTGGCGCCGAGCCAGATTAGAAGATTCGGACTTAAAACAGGTGATATTCTGGAGGGAAATACCAGAGTTAAGACGCAGAGCGAAAAATTCAGTGCTCTTCTTTATGTGAAATCAATTAACGGGTATGCTCCCGATGTGGCAATGCGCAGAGCTAATTTTGAAGACCTGACGCCTATTTTTCCCGATGAACGACTGAAACTTGAGGTTCCGGGAGCTTCTGTGGCGATGAGAATAATGGATTTAATGAGTCCTGTAGGAAAAGGGCAGAGAGGAATGATTGTATCTCCGCCTAAAGCAGGCAAGACGACTTTATTAAAAGAAGTAGCTAAATCAATTACAAGGAATACGCCGGAGGCACACTTAATCATATTACTGATTGATGAGCGTCCTGAAGAGGTAACCGATATAAAGGAAGCTATTGAGGGACCGAATGTCGAGGTTATATACTCCACGTTCGATGAACTTCCGGAGCACCATAAGAGAGTATCAGAGATGGTAATTGAGCGTGGGAAACGGCTTGTAGAACATAAAAAGGATGTTGTGATACTGCTTGACAGTATCACCAGATTGACGAGAGCTTATAACCTTACTGTTCCGCCGAGTGGACGTACATTATCGGGTGGTCTGGACCCGGCAGCTCTTCATATGCCGAAACGGTTTTTCGGTGCAGCAAGAAACATGAGGGAAGGCGGAAGCCTGACAATACTGGCGACTGCTCTTGTAGAAACCGGAAGCAAGATGGATGATGTGGTTTACGAAGAATTTAAAGGCACAGGTAACATGGAAATGGTACTTGATCGTAAGCTTTCGGAAAGAAGGGTATTTCCTGCGATTGATATTCCTAAATCAGGAACCAGAAGAGATGACCTGCTTCTTGCACCGGACGAATTGGAAGCAATCAATATTATAAGAAAGGCGCTGAACGGACTTAAGCCGGAAGAAGCTGTAGATAAGATTCTGGATATGTTCGCCAGAACCAGGAATAACTTTGAGTTTGTTAATATGGTTAAAAAAATGAGGTTCCTGTAATACAGCCGATATTTTTTGAATAAAAAGTACTTGCATACAATAAACAGCTATGCTATAATACATAAGCTGTCGGTTATTCATGACAATAGAAAGTTTGCAAATTGTATATTCTATTTTCGTACAAATTAGAAAAAGGAGTGTAGTTATAAAATGAAAGAAGGACTTCATCCTGAGTATTATCAGGCAACCGTAACATGTAACTGTGGCAACACATTCGTAACAGGATCAACCAAACCGGAGATTCACGTTGAAGTTTGTTCTAAATGTCATTCGTTCTATACAGGTCAGCAGAAAGCAACACAGGCCAGAGGACGTATTGATAAGTTCAATAAGAAATACGGTATGGAAAACAATTAGTTTGCTTAAAAATGTTGGGGTGGTGCCCCGGCTAAGTCAGGCTGTCAAGCCTGACTTTTTTAGATGTAGCGTGGGAGGCAGATGATTTTGAGGAAGAAACGTAAGCGCTCATCCGGAATTGGCGGTCAGGCAGTTCTGGAAGGTATTATGATGAAAAATAAAGATACGTATGCGGTAGCCGTCCGTAAGCCGGATGGAAAGATTGAGGTACAGGTAGATACTTACCATAGCATTATACATGGCAGTATATTGCTTAAGATTCCTTTTGTCAGAGGTATTTTCAATTTTATTGACTCTATGATTCTGGGGATGAAAAGTCTGAATTATTCCGCTGATTTTTATGAAGATGAAGACGCCAAGGAAACTGTGGCGGATAAAGCTTTTAATAAGATATTCAAGGGTAATGCGGAAAAAGTCTTTTCAGGAATAGTAACAGTTATTTCCATAGCGCTTGCAGTTGCTATTTTTATAGTGCTTCCGTGGTATCTTACTTCTCTGTTTCAGGGATATGTCAGAAATGATTCTTTGATGGCAATCATAGAAGGAGTTATCCGTATTTCAATTTTTGTCTTATATGTGCTGAGCATTTCGTTGATGAAGGATATCAGAAGATTGTACAGGTATCATGGGGCGGAGCATAAGTGCATTAACTGTATAGAAAAGGGGCGTCCATTGACTGTCCATAATGTGATGAGAAGCTCTAAAAGGCATAAACGCTGCGGAACCAGTTTCATGCTGTTAGTTATGCTGATCAGTGTTGTTTTGTTTTTCTTCATAAGAGTTGAAAATCCGCTTTATAAGGTTTTACTGCGTATAGCGCTTATTCCTGTTATAGCGGGTATATCATATGAAATTATCATGCTGGCAGGAAAGAGCAATAATATTCTTATTAGTATTATTTCTTTGCCCGGTATGCTGTTGCAGGGACTGACGACGAGAGAGCCGGATGAAAGTATGGTAGAAGTTGCAATTGCAGCAGTCGAGTCTGTTTTTGACTGGAGAGCATATTTATATGATGTCTTTGGTTATGAAATAGACGATTCCTGGCTGGTGGATGGGGAAGAGCCGGAAGAAGATGATGAAGAATCGGAAGATGAGATAGAGGAATAATCTGATACTGAGTATGGATGCATGGCGGTATCGCGGCAGTCTGGCAGGAGTATATATATGGATTTACATTATGGGAAAGTGTATAAATGGGGTGAGGAGCAGCTTGAAGGTGTTGGGATTTCGGAGGCTAAGCTGGACGCGCGGCTGCTGCTTGAGCATGTATGCGGAACCGATAGGAATACACTGCTCATACATGGTGACATGGAAGTTTCGGAAAAAGATTACAAATGTTATGTCAACTATATTGCCGAAAGAAAGAAACATGTACCTCTACAGTATATTACAGGTGTACAGGAATTCATGGGATTGGAATTTGCGGTAAATGAACATGTTCTGATACCCAGACAGGATACGGAAATACTTGTTGAGGAGGTAATGCGGCATCTTCATGATGGGATGCGCATTTTGGATATGTGTACCGGTTCCGGTTGTATTTTGTTGAGCCTGCTGTATTATTCCAACGACTGTACCGGAATAGGTACAGATATCTCCCAAGATGCGCTGAGTGTTGCAAGAGAGAACGCCGATAAATTTCAAACATTGAAGAATGGATTGAATGTTGAATTTATACAGAGCGATTTGTTTGAGCAGCTTGAAAAAAAAGCGGAAGACTGTTATACAGGATCATTTGAAATCATTGTATCCAATCCGCCATATATAAAAAGCGATGTTATTGAAACGTTGATGCCGGAAGTAAAGGCGTATGAACCGCGCTTGGCGCTGGATGGAAAAGAAGATGGTCTGTTCTTTTACCGTAAAATAATAGAGCGGGCAGGAGACTATCTGACCGGCGGTGGGGAGCTTTTTTTTGAAATCGGATATGATCAGGGACCTGATGTAAAGAGGATGATGGAAGATGCAGGATATGTTGAGGTTGAAGTGGTGAAGGACTTTGCCGGACTTGACCGTGTGGTACATGGAATCTTGAATAAAGCAGCAGTTTAACAGAATAACTAAAATATAATTTAATTTGGAAAGGGCCAAGATATGTTTGATAAGTTAGATGACCTTTTGAGAAAATATGAAGAGATAATGAGTGCATTGAGCGAGCCTGATATAGCCAATAATCAGGAACGTTTTCGTTCCCTGATGAAGGAGCAGAGCGACCTCACTCCGATTGTGGAGGCATATAAAGAATACCGGAAATGTAATCAGGACATTGAAGACAGCATAGCTATGCTGGATAGTGAATCTGATGAAGAAATGAGGGAGATGCTCAAAGAAGAGCTTGCTGATGCTAAGAAAAGAGTTGAAGAGCTTGAGAATGAGCTGAAGATACTGCTTTTGCCTAAAGACCCGAATGATGAGAAAAATGTTATAGTGGAAATACGTGCAGGAGCAGGCGGTGACGAGGCAGCATTGTTCGCAGCGGAAATTTATCGTATGTATGTCCACTATGCTGAAGGCAGGAGATGGAAGGTTGAGACGGTAGAGGCGGAAGAAATCGGAATCGGCGGGATGAAGAGCGTTACTTTCATGGTAACGGGTCAGGGAGCTTATTCCGTATTAAAATATGAGAGCGGCGTGCACCGCGTGCAGCGCGTGCCTGAAACTGAGTCCGGCGGTCGTATTCACACTTCGACAATCAGTGTGGCGGTGATGCCGGAGGTGGACGAAGATATAGACATAGTAATTGAAGATAAAGATGTACGTATAGATGTCATGCGGGCTTCCGGCAACGGCGGTCAGTGCGTCAACACTACGGATTCTGCTGTGCGCCTTACCCATTATCCTACGGGTATCGTAGTGTACAGCCAAACAGAAAAATCCCAGATTCAGAATAAGGCGAAAGCATTTGCGCTGCTGAAAGCGAAGTTATACGATATCGAGCAGCAACAGAGACACGATGCGGAAGCGGAACTGCGCAGGAGTCAGATAGGTACAGGAGACCGCTCAGAGAAAATCAGGACATACAATTTCCCGCAGGGACGTGTAACTGACCATCGGATTAACCTGACTATTTACAAGCTGGATAAAGTCATGGACGGCGACATTCAGGAAATTCTGGATGCCTGCATTGCAGCCGATCAGGCGGCGAAGTTGGCAAAGATGAATGAAAACTAAATTTTTATATTATCTATATTGACAATAGCTGAAAAAGCTGATATTTTATTTATTGTTATTGAAAACAAGGGAGGATATAGACAGATGAAAAAGAAATTTTCAATTATTTTAGCATGTATCATGCTGGTTGGTGTACTCGGAGGTTGTGGAAATTCATTTGATGCATCAGCATATTTAAAGGCATTATTGGATAATTCTTATAAGAATGATTCCAGCCAGATCGTATCAATGAAGATTGCGACTGCTGAGGAAGCAGCAGAACTTTATGAGCAGGGACTGGATGCTGAAGTAGATTCAATGGCTTCCGCAGTAGGCAGTCTCTCAAGTGAGCAGGAAGAAGCGTATAAAAAACTGTTCGCAGATGTTCTTGCAGGGGCTAAGTACACCGTTGGTGAGGCTAAGAAACAGGATGATGGATCTTTTGTAGTAACAGTAACTTATGAGCAGATGAATGTATTTAAACCGGCTATGGAAGCTTACATGGAGGCAGTATATGCGCAGAGCGAAATATGGATGACTGAGGGACTTCCGTCTGATGCTGAGATGACAGATTGGCTTGCTACGGCATTAAAAGACTGCATTCAGGATTCTCTTAAGAGTGTGACTTATGATGAGCCTCAGACAGCTACAGTTAAGATAAGCCTTAAAGATAATGTATGGACGCCGAGTTCAAGCGACCTCATGAATTTGGAAGAAGTATTCTTTGATCTTGACGATGCATCTTCTGTATTGAATTAATGATTGAATACGTATACAAAGAATGGTTTACATGGTCCCCACAGGAAGCTTCTTCCGTGGGGATTTTTCTTTTAGATTGAAAGAAGGGAATGATTATTAGAATGGAATACAGAGTGAACAAAAGGACTGGCGATAAAATCAGTGTGATTGGCCTGGGAACAAGCTATATATCGGAAGCATCGGAGATGGAGGCGATAGATGCCATTGTTTATGCGTACGAACGCGGCATAAATTATGTGGATTTAGCTACCGCCGGTGCGAAGACATTTTCTTATTATGCGAAAGCGTTGGGAAGCTTAAGAAAGCAAGTGTTTTATCAGGTGCATTTTGGCGCAAATTACGAGACAGGTGAATATGGCTGGACAACTAATCTGGATAAGGTAAAAGGGCAGATTGACTGGCAGCTTAAGACCCTGAGAACAGATTATATCGATTATGGATTTATCCATTGCCTTGATGAGGAAAAAGACTGGATTTCATATCAGAAAAACGGTGTACTGCAGTTTTTGCTTGATATGAAGGATAATGGCGTAGTAAAACATATTGGACTGTCTACTCATACGCCGGCGCTTGCTCATCTGGTACTTGATACCGGATTGGTAGACCAGCTCATGTTTTCCATCAATGCAGGATATGATTACCAGCATGGAGATTATGCCAACGGAAGCGCAAGTGAAAGAATGGAATTGTATCGATACTGTGAAAAAGAGGGAGTGGGTATTTCCGTCATGAAGCCTTTTTCCGGAGGTCAGCTTCTGGAAGGGAGAACATCTCCATTTGGCATGGCGTTATCACAATACCAATGCATTCAATATGCGCTGGATAAGCCGGGTGTGTTGACAGTACTTCCTGGTATACGCAATGTGGAGGATGTAAAAAAACTTTTGGGCTTTTTCGAGGCGGATGCCAAGGAACGTGACTATTCTGTCATTGGCTCCTTTACGCCGAAAGATGCAGCAGGTACATGTGTATACTGTAACCATTGTCAGCCATGCCCTATCGGATTGAATGTGGGTTTGATAAATAAGTATTATGATTTGTCAAGAGCCGGCGATGTTATGGCGGTAGAGCATTATAATAATTTGGGTCTTCATGCGGATGATTGTATTGAGTGTGGACACTGCGAGTCCCGCTGCCCCTTCCATGTGGCGCAAATGGCAAGAATGAAGGATATTGACGAATACTTTAAAACGCTGTTGCCTTAAGTGTCTGTTTGTGCTATAATAAGAAAAACGTCGCACAAAGAGAAAAGGTGGATTTATAGTGTTAGAAAGAAAAATATCGGAATATTTGAAAACATGGAAACAGAAGGATAAGAAAAAAGCTCTGCTTGTTACCGGTGCAAGACATACAGGGAAGACATACAGTATACGTCGCTTTGGAAAAGAACAGTATACAAATCTTGTTGAAATCAATCTGCTGGAAAACAAAACGGCAAGGGATATTTTTACGGATGCTTCGGATATCGGAGAAGTCATTGCCAAGCTTACCGCTTACATAGGAAACAGTCTGAAAGCCGGAAAAACTTTGATTTTTCTGGATGAAATTCAGGCATGTCCGAAAGCCAGAAACGCTGTTAAATTGTTCGTTGAAGATGGAAGATTTGACTGCATTGAGGCAGGTCAGCCGGAATCTTCTTATTATTATGAAGAAGTATATGAGATGTATCCCCTTGATTTAGAGGAGTTCTTATGGGCGAATGGAATCAGGGGTGCAGCCATAGAATACGTAAAGGAATGTTACGAACTGAATATGGAAGTGAGCGGAAGCGTTCATGAAATGTTAAAAAGACTTTTTAAGGCTTATGTTGCAGTTGGAGGAATGCCGGAAGCAGTTCAGTTATTCGTGGATACACATGATATGGCTCAGGTAAAAGAAATGCAGAAGGGCATATTAGAACTTTTCATAAAGGATATAGAGAACTCTCAGGATAATGGCACAAACAGAGACAGGACTAAAATGAAGAAGATCATGGAATTCATTCCTGAACAGCTCAATAAAGCAAATAAGCGGTTTATGCTGGCGGATATCCGTAAAAGTGCGAGAATGGAGAGATATGAACAGTGCTTCGACAGATTGGCGGATACGGGAATGACGTTGCCCTGTTATAATGTGAGCGAACCCAAATCACCGTTAAATAATACCCAGAAAAACAATCTTTTCAAACTGTATCTTGCGGACTCAGGCTTGTTATGTACTATGCTTCCTGAAAATGTGCAATTTGAAGTCTTGCAGAATAATCTTGAAATAAATATGGGCAGCATATTGGAAAACACATTGGCCCAAATACTTGCTGCTAACGGCTTTGTACTCAGATACTATAATGAAAAGAATAAGGGAGAACTGGATTTCCTGATTCAGAAAGGCAAAGAAGTGATTCCTGTTGAGGTCAGGTCGGAAAATTCATATAAAGAGCATAGCGCGCTTGACTTTGTGCTAAGCAAAAAGGAATGGAATCTAAAAGAGGGAATTGTTTTCTGTGATAAAAACGTGGAGAAAAACGGCGCAATTCTATATCTGCCATGGTATATGAGTATGTTTTTACAGGCGTGAGAGAATGATATAGCGGATAAAGGAAATTACCATATGAAGAAGAGAATCCTTATAATTGAAGATGATAATGACCTTGCCGCCATCACAAGCGACATGCTGAAAAATTATGGTTATGAGGTATGGCTTGCCGGAAGCTGTGAGAAGGCCTTTGAAATTCTGACTGACAGGCAGTTTGAACTTCTGCTTATGGATATCAATCTGCCTGACGGCAGCGGATTCGATGTGTGTAAAGAACTTCGTCTGGTATCAAAGGTGCCTGTTATTTTTGCCAGTGCAAGAACAAGTGAAGACGATAAGATTAAGGGGCTTGACATGGGCGGCGATGATTATCTGGCAAAACCTTATTCTCTAAGGGAATTGCTGGCAAGAATCAATGCCCTTATTCGCAGGACATACGGTGAAGAAGGCAGCTTACCGGTTTATCGCTTCGGAGACATCAAAGTGGATGTAGGAGCACGGATTGTTGAATGCGGCGGTGAGGAAATAAAGCTGGCTCTTAAGGAATTTGACCTTTTGGCATATATGTGCGCCCATCCGAATCGGATTATTTCTAAAGAAGAACTTCTTCACGAGGTATGGGGCGCGTTTTCGGAAGCAGAGACGGCAACGGTGGCGGTGCACATAAGATGGCTTAGGGAGAAACTGGAGAAAGATGCGGCGAACCCTGAGTTTATCAAGACAATATGGGGAAAAGGCTATCTTATGGCTGGTATTTATGAGGAAGAATGAGAGCTAAATCAGCAGACTTAAGAAGGAGCATAGTTATAAATAGTGAGAAGACAGCTTATTAAAACTGCGCTGATATTAATTGGTATTTTTTTGGTCGTGGCGCTTTGTGTAGAATATTTTCTGGAAAAAAATATAGTAGGAACAGATGCGGAAAACGAACTGGTATTATTGAATGAAATTGAGCAGCTTACTACAGATGAGGAAGGCTATAATCCGGTCCAGGAGGAAATCAAAGCGCTGCAAAACCGCTTACAGAAGGGGACAGCGCAGGTGCAGCAAAGCAGCATAAGGATGATTTCTGCAATTTATGTATGCTTTACTCTTTTTTGCCTCATTGCAGGCTTTTTTTATATTTATTACAAGGTTCTGCGACCTTTTTCTAAACTTGAAAAGTATGCAGAACTGGTTGCTAAGGGCAACTTTGATTTTTCACTGGAATATGAAAGGGAGAATTTTTTCGGAGCATTTACATGGGCGTTCGACCATATGAGGAAAGAAATCGTCAGGGCTAGAGAAAATGAGGCGCAGGCTGTAAGCGAGAACAAAACTATAATAGCGACGCTGTCGCATGATATCAAGACGCCTATCGCCTCCATCCGGGCATATGCGGAAGGGCTGGAGGCTAACCTGGAGTCAGACTATGAGCAGCGTGAGCGGTACTTAAAAGTCATTATGAAAAAGTGTGATGAGGTGTCCGGTCGTGTAAATGATCTGGTTTTACACTCGCTGTCAGAACTGGAAAAGCTGGAAATAAAAGAGCAGAAAATCAGTATGAAAAAAATATTGGAGGAAACCATACAAGACCTGGAATATCCGAATATATCGTTAGAACAGCCTGTTCCAGACGCAGAGCTTATTGCGGATGAAAAGCGTATGTCGCAGGTGATCCTTAATATTCTGGAAAATGCAAAAAAGTATGCGCCCGATGCCGAAGTCCGCGTATGGACGTTGAATACTAAAGAACGCTATGAGATTCATATAAGGGATTACGGAAACGGGATTCTGCCGGAGGATATGCCCTTTGTGCTTCAGAAATTTTACAGGGGGAAAAATGTGGGAGATAAGCCGGGCTCTGGACTTGGACTGTATATTGTGAGTTATATAATGGAAAGGATGGGGGGAGGTATTGAGCTGGAAAACCATCGGGATGGGTTGGAGGCTGTGGTGTGGATGCCAGAGAATTAATACATAGGCTCTTAATAATTACTGGAGGGTAGTATCTAATGAATGAGTTTGAAAAAGTGGGATTAGAAATTGTAAAATTTATGCGTGGTAATTACCGGCTTGATGAGGTGGCGGGAATGTATTACGATATTCCTTGCCTGAGATTTCGTCAGGGTAAGAAAACTATTATATCAATTAATTTGCATGAAGATCATTATGATTTTCAAATAATTCTTGGTAAAGCAGAGCGAGAAAAATTTGAAACTATAAAGCATGAATTTCCTATAGAAATACAGAAACTTTATGACAATGAGCGAACGTTACATGATGGAAAGTGGCTCTTAATTCGTGTAGCTGACTTACATACTTTTGAAGCTGTCAAAAAGTTAATCCTTATTAAGAAAAAACCAAACCGTAAGCCGATTTCAAAAGAAGACGCCGTGTATGGTAAATGTGGACATAGATGTGACCTATGTGTTCATTATGTAGGAATTAACGAAGAATTTAGAAATCTTCTCATTCCGCATTTGAATGCTGTGTATGGTAACAACTCAGATTGGAGTATGCGTTGCACAGGCTGTGATACTTTGGGCTGTCATTGCTGCGGTGAAGGAAATGAACTGTGTGAGCCGTTAAAATGTTTACAACAAAACAAGGTGGACATTTGCTTTGATTGTGATAAATATCCTTGTGAGAAAGCGACTGTGGGATATAGACAATTAGAGCATAAAAGCATATCATCTGATGATGTTACGTGGGCAATTTTACCTTATGTGCCACATCAGTATGAGGAGTAATAAACCTTGTGTTGGTATAGGTGGGTAATACAAAAGGCAGATAACTGAAATTACCTGCCTGAAAATTCGAATGAAATAGGTGGGTGACAATCCACATCTCCTAACAATGGGCGACGGCCGCCTGTTCCGTCCTCAGATTTCATTCAATATAGCTTACTCAT
>CAMWWS010000054.1 GCA_947178085.1 uncultured Lachnospiraceae bacterium
TATTGATAGTATAAAGTTTTGAAAATAAGCAATATTGATAATAATTTACATTGATTTTTTTTGTCATTTATGGTATTTATTGATAGGAATAAAAAAATGCTACTAATAAAGAGGAGAAAATGATATAATGAAAAAGAATCTGATTTCAATTATTATACTGGCGTTATTGATAGTGAATATTGTTTTGACAGCAGTGATGATGCTGAGTGTGACCAGCGCGTCCAGAAAGACTGCGGCGTTAGTTGATAATATTTCGAAAGCATTGAATTTAGAATTGACGGCACAAACTGATAGCGGAGAAAGGGAAGTCGTACCGATAGAAAATACTGCTACATACAGTATATCAGAAAAGATGACTATTCCGCTTAAGGACAGCGTAGACGATGAAGGCAATAGAACAAGTCATTTTTGTATGGCGTCAATCAGTTTCTCCATTAATAAGAAAAATGCCGGATATAAGAAATATACAGAAGATCTCTCACCTCAGGAAGAAAAAATTAAAGATATGATTAATACTGTGTTTGCACAGTATACTCTGGAAGAAGCAAAGGGCAATGAGGAAACCCTTAAGGCAGAGATATTGGAAGGTGTACAGAAGATGTATGATTCTGACTTTATTTTTGACGTAGGTTTCGGAAGTATTTTGTACCAATAGCCTGATATTTGAAATATAATAATCCACGAGGAGGTGAATTTTCGTGGGCGAGGTACTTTCTCAAAATGAGATTGATAATTTGCTCGCGGCGTTGAGCAGCGGCGAATTAGATGCGGACCAGATGCAGGATTCCAATGAGAAGCAGGTTAAGAACTATGATTTCAAACGACCTACGAAATTCTCTAAAGAGCATCTCCGTACTTTGGAAATTATTTTTGAACATTATGGAAGATTGTTATCTACCAATCTTCCGGTTTATCTTAGAAAAAATGTACAGGTTACTGTAACGAGTTCTGAGACGGTTATTTTCTCGGAATTCAGTAATGCACTTTCCAATCCGCTTATACTGGGTATTGTTAATTTCCAACCACTGGGTGGTACGATTCTAGTGGAGCTTGCATCTAATCTTGGTTTTGCAATGATAGACAGAATGCTTGGCGGACAGGGAGAACCACTTGAGAAGAACAGGGAATTCTCTGAGATAGAAATGACTATTATAGAGAAAATGATGGTTGTTTGTATGCAGCTTATGCGAGAACCATGGAAGAATGTAGTGGATATAAGTCCTGTTCTGGAACGAATTGAGACAAATTCGCAGTTTGCGCAGATTATAGCACCTAATGATATGATAGCAATTGTCACCCTTAATATAAAGATAGGTGATGTTGAAGGTCTTATGAATGTCTGCCTGCCGTTCTTTACACTTGAGAGCGTAATGGATAAGCTGAATACCAAGTTCTGGTATGCAAATATGCAGGAGCAGGATGATGAAGAGTATAACGATTTCATTGAAGCTATGATCAGAAAGGTAGATATACCGGTAAAAGCTGTACTCGGTAAAAGCAGGATATCATTAAACGATTTTGTTAATTTACAGCTTGGAGATATCATCAGACTGTATTCGGAAGTCGGCAGCGATTTGAATATATATGTTGGTAATATTAAGAAATTTACTGCTCTGCCCGGTACCAATAAGGACAGATATGCAGTCAGAGTAACATCTGTATTTAGAGAGGAGGAAGTATAGAGGCATGGACGGAATGTTATCACAGGATGAAATAAATGCGCTTCTTAACGGCGGTGCTTCCGACAGCGATAGTGGAAGTTCATCATCCGATGAGGCATCATCAGGCGGTTCATCTGATATAGATACCAGCCTTTTGAGCGATATTGAAAAAGATGCCGTTGGCGAAGTTGCCAATATAAGCATGGGCTCCTCGGCAACAACATTATTTTCACTTGTTAATAGAAAAGTAAATATTACTACACCTATCGTAACCTTGTCGAATTGGGAAAATGTACTGTCGGAATACGAAAGACCCTGTGTATTTATCCAAATCAAATATACGGTTGGTCTGGATGGATCAAACATCTTGATTTTAAAAGAACATGATGTTAAAGTTATTACAGACCTTATGATGGGAGGAGATGGCAGCAACACCGACGGAGAGTTGGGAGAGCTGCATTTAAGCGCAATTTCTGAGGCGATGAACCAGATGATGGGTTCCGCTGCTACTTCGCTCTCTACAATGCTTGGTAAGATGATCGATATAAGTCCTCCGGAAGCAAGTCTTGTTGATTTGACTGAGTTTAAATCCGGCGGAGATATTGCTCCGTTTTTGGCAGGGACTTTTGTAAAAATTGCTTTCCATATGCAGATTGATGAACTTGTAGATTCAACGATCATGCAGTTGTATCCTATAGATTTTGCTAAGGATTTGTGTACTACATTTCTGGCTTCACAAATGGGAGAAGAACCTGCTCCTGCACCTGAACCAACGCCTGCACCTGCACCAACACCTGCTCCGGCAGTTCCGCAGATGGATATGGGTCAACAGATGGGCGCACCTCAGATGCAGATGCCTCAGATGGATATGAGTCAGATGGGAATGCCGCAGATGCAGATGATGCCTCAGATGGGAATGCCACAGATGCAGATGATGCCTCAGATGGCGATGCCGCAGATGCCGCCTAACATGAATATCCAGCCGGCACAGTTCCAGAATTTTGCGGGCGGATTCAATCCAATGCAGCCACAGGAAAATATCGATTTAATTAAAGATGTACCGTTAGAGGTTACTGTAGAGCTTGGAAGAACATCTAAATCCATTTCGGATATTTTGGATTTTGCACCCGGTACGATTATTGAACTCGATAAAATTGCCGGTGAACCTATTGACGTACTAGTCAACGGTAAGTTTGTAGCCAAAGGCGAGGTTGTAGTAATTGAAGAGAGCTTTGGTGTCAGAGTAACTGAAATAATTAAATAATAAATTCACAAATTATCAAAAATAATATGTAATAGGAGAAGATGATATGGCAAAAAATATTTTAATATGTGATGATGCAGCTTTCATGCGTATGATGATCAAGGATATCCTGACAAAGAACGGATATAACGTTGCCGGCGAAGCTGAAAACGGTGCAAAGGCTGTTGAGAAGTACAATGAACTCAAGCCGGATCTTGTACTGATGGATATCACTATGCCGGAGATGGATGGTATTCAGGCACTGAAGAAGATTAAAGAGTCTGATCCGAGTGCTACTGTAATTATGTGCTCTGCTATGGGTCAGCAGGCTATGGTTATTGAGTCTATTCAGTCCGGAGCCAAAGACTTCATCGTTAAACCTTTTCAGGCTGACCGTGTATTAGAAGCAGTTAAGAAAGTAGTTGGTTAAATGCTGTTATCTGCTTCAAATAGTGTGGATTCTTACCTGCAGTTTATGACTGTGCTTATTATATTTGTTATTGTATTGGCAGTTACCTACTGGACCACAAAATGGATTGCCGGGTACCAAAAGGGTAAGCTGCGCAATACAAATATGGAATTGATTGAAGCAATCAATCTGACAAATAATAAGTATATTCAGATTATTCGTGTTGGGCAGAAATATTTGGCAGTAGCAATCTGCAAAGATTCTGTTACAATGTTAACAGATATACCTGAAGACCAACTTATATTATCAGGCGGTGGAGAAGGAATGGAACAATTCAGCTTTAAAGAATTGCTGGAAAAAGTACAGAAGAAGAGCTTTGCAGGAAAAGAAGATGACCGAAATGAGAATGAGTAGGCGATAAGGATGAAGAAGAAGTTTTCAAGCCTGCTGTTCCTTGCAGGTATATTGTTTATAATAATTTTTATCAATGGGAAAAATATAGCATATGCGACAGACGGGTCTGAAGTGAACAGGCATCTTACAGGTTCTACAGAAGAAAGAACAAATTTGGAAGAGCCGGGTTCCTCTGAAAATGCTGAAGACCTGAAGGAATTGAATATTGCGAATACGGTGACGGTTACATATAACAATGGTAATGGTACTCTGAATGGCGCTTTAAGAATTCTGATTATCCTTACCCTGATTGCTATTGCACCGTCATTGATTATTATGTTAACCTCGTTTACCAGAATTATAATTGTTCTGCATTTTACGAGGGCCGCACTAAACACACAGACGGCGCCACCTAATAATGTTCTGATTGGACTGGCGCTTTTTTTGACATTTTTTATCATGCAGCCGACTATAGCAAGTATTTATACGGATGCAATTGTGCCATTCGAGGCAGGAGAGCTTGAACAGGAAGAAGCGATTGAGGCAGCAATCAAACCGTTGCGGGATTTCATGTATCCGCATACCCAGAAGAAGGATGTCGGTATGTTCATGGAAATCAGTCGTACGGAATGGACAGGAGAACTTGATGATATTCCTATAAGCGTTCTTATTCCGAGCTTTATTGTAAGTGAACTTAGAACTGCGTTTATTATAGGATTTTTAATATATATTCCGTTTATTGTGATAGATATGGTGGTGGCGTCTACTCTTATGGCAATGGGTATGATGATGCTTCCGCCGACTACGATATCCATGCCGTTTAAGATTCTGTTATTTGTTCTTGCAGATGGTTGGAACCTGATTATCGGGAATCTGGTAAGAACGTTTTATTAGAGGGATATGTAAGAAGGGAGGATTTATATGACAATAGATGATGTGACTACGATTGCATCAAATTGTCTGTTCACAATTATTAAGACCGCTGCGCCGGTACTTCTCATTTCATTGTGTGTGGGTCTTATGGTAAGTATTTTTCAGACGGTTACGTCGATTCAGGAACAGACGCTTACATTTGTGCCAAAAGTCCTTGCTATTTTTATTACATTGATGCTGTTAGGACACTGGATGTTAAATAATATGGTTGGATTTATGCAAAGTTTGTGGGAAAGTTTCAGCTTATATATAAGGTAGCGATATGATAGATGTTACTTTCAGTTATGCGGATTTGGAGTTTTTTCTTCTGATAGTGGTGCGTGTGACATGCTTTATTTTTGTTTCACCGTTTTTCAGTATGAATAATACGCCGCGAAGAGTAAAAGTCGGACTTGGGCTTTTTACTTCATATCTGTTATTTGTTTATATTGATCATACTCCTGTGGTGTATAATACATTATTGGAATATGCCGTTATAGTAATGAAAGAGGCATTGGTGGGTATTCTGATTGGATGGGGCGCGCAGCTTTGCATGTCGGTTGCTGCATTTGCCGGACATATTGCGGATATGGAAGTCGGATTGACCATGGTATCGCTGATGGATCCGGCTACTAACCAGACCGCTACATTCAGTGGAGTGCTATATCAATATATGTTTTCATTGATACTGATTATCTCAGGAATGTACAGGTATCTGTTTGGAGCGCTTATTGATACCTTTACGTTGATTCCGATAAGTGGTGCAGTTTTTCATACGGATTCGCTGGTTGAGACTATGATACGCTTTATGAGCGACTATATTACTATAGGTTTAAGAATCTGTCTGCCGGTATTTTGTGTAATTCTGCTGCTGAATTGTGTTTTGGGCATACTTGCCAAAGTGGCGCCGCAGATGAACATGTTTGTAGTAGGTCTTCAGTTAAAGGTTCTTACCGGTCTCACAATAATGTTTCTTACGGTCAGGATGCTCCCAGGAGCAGCGGATTTCATATTCAGGGAGATGAAGGCGGTTGTTGAAGCCTTCGTTAAAGGAATGATATGATATGATTTTAGAATATAATTTGCAATTTTTTGCAAAAGATGGTCCGGGCGGTGAGAAAACCGAAGAACCTACTTCCAAAAAACTGAAGGATGCCAGGAAAGAAGGACAGGTAGCCAAAAGCAAGGAAGTGACAAATGCATTTGCACTGCTTTCGCTTTTTCTGGTTTTGAAATTCTGGGTAGGCCATATGGGAGAGGTCTTTGTCGGTTTATTTAGTAATATATACACGCAGATACCGGAATATATCAAGTTGTATGATGGTTATCTGCAAAATATTACCTTTCGTGCGATTTTTTTACGTGCGTTATATACGATATTTTCTATTATTGCACCTATACTGATTATAGGTTTTCTGGTTGCTTTTTTAACGAACCTGCTTCAGGTAAAATGGGCGCCTACAACTAAACCGATGAAACCGAAGTTCAGCAAGCTAAATCCGGTAAATGGATTTAAGAGGCTTTTTTCAGCCAATTCTTTAGTGGAGTTGATTAAATCAATTGCCAAGATTTTGATTATTGGATATGCGGTCTATACTTATCTTAAGAAAAATGCACCGAGTATTTTCCTGCTGTATGATATAGGGCTTTATCAGGCGATTGCATTAATCGGAGAACTGGTCATTGGTCTGGGCTTCCGCATTGCTCTTTATTATTTCTTTATCGCGGCGGCTGACTTTATTTATCAGAAGTTTAAGTTCAAGAAAGACATGAAGATGACCAAGCAGGAAGTAAAAGACGAATATAAGGATCAGGAAGGAGACCCGCAGATTAAAAGCAAACAGAAGCAGCGTATGATGGAAGCTTCCAGAAGACGTATGATGCAGCGGCTTCCTGAAGCGGATGTAGTCATTACTAACCCGACGCATTACGCAGTCGCTATCAAATATGATCCTGAACTTTACGATGCTCCTTATGTACTTGCCAAAGGTGCGGATTATCTGGCACAGAAAATTAAGGATACCGCTAAGGAGAATCATATAGAAATAGTAGAGAATAAACCGCTTGCCAGAATGTTGTATGCAAATGTGGAGGTTGGCGGAATAGTACCGCCGGAGTTGTATCAGGCAGTGGCGGAAGTGCTTGCATTCGTATATCATTTACAAGGTAAAGTTTAAAATCAGAAAGGAGGAGAAGATATGCAGGGATTGAAAAAGGCGGACCTGGGTGTAGTTCTTTATGTATTGTCAGCATTTATTATGCTGATTGTTCCGATTTCGACAGGTCTTCTGGATGTATTGCTGGCATGTAATATGGCAGTGGCTTTTTCTGTTATGTTCAGTTGTATGTTTGCCAATGAAGTCCTTAAAATGTCGTTTTATCCCACAATTCTGCTGTTTACTACGATATTCAGAATTGCTCTTAATGTATCTTCTACCAGACTGATTCTGACTAAAGGAAATGCCGGAAATGTTGTTGAGACATTCGGACAGTATGTAGGCGGCGGTGACCTTGTTATAGGTATTATCGTATTTATTATTTTGATTATCGTGCAGTTCATGATTATAAATAAAGGTTCCGAGCGTGTTGCTGAAGTTACGGCAAGATTTACGCTGGATGCTATGCCGGGTAAGCAGATGGCAATCGACGCGGATTTGAATACGGGAGCCATTACGGATGCGGAGGCTGCGGAACGCCGTCAGAAGATTCAGGACGAGGCAAGCTTCTTTGGTTCCATGGATGGTGCCGTAAAGTATGTTAAGGGGGATGCGACGGCGGGTCTGTTTATTACGGCAGTCAATATAGTCGGCGGTATCCTGATGGGTATGTTCAGGCAGAACATGGAATTGGTGGATGCAGTAAACAAATATACGATTCTGACGATTGGTGACGGTCTGGTAAGCCAGATTCCGTCTCTGTTGATTTCTCTTTCAACAGGTATCCTTGTTACGAAGGGTTCGAAGGAAGCGGATTTCGGTACGATGCTTTTAAGCCAGCTGTTCGGTGTGCCCAAGGCGATGTATCTTGTGGGAATGGTACTGGCATTTCTTGGTATTGTAACGCCTCTTAACCCGATTATTTTCGTAAGTCTTGGCATATGTTTCATAGTGATAGGAAGACTCATCGCCGGAACAATCGAAACTGCCGAGATAGAGAAAGAAGTGGATACTGAGGAAGCGGCGGCGGAGGAAATCAGGCAGCCTGAGAATGTGACCTCACTGCTGCAGGTTGACCCGATAGAGCTGGAGTTTGGTTATGGTATTATTCCTCTGGCAGACGTCAATCAGGGCGGAGATTTGTTGGATCGTGTCGTAATGATACGTAGGCAGATCGCTTTGGAACTTGGAACCGTCGTGCCGATTATACGTCTCCGTGATAACATACAGCTTAACCCGAATCAATATATTATAAAGATTAAGGGTGTTCAGGTAAGTGAAGGAGAGATTCTTTTCGACCATTATATGGCGATGAATCCGGGATATGTAGAGGAAGAGATTACAGGTATTCCGACATTTGAGCCTTCATTCCATCTGCCAGCCATCTGGATTACGGAAGGTCAGAGGGAGCGTGCGGAGAGTATGGGATATACGGTTGTTGACCCGCCTTCAATTATTGCTACTCATCTGACTGAAATTATCAGGCAGTATATTGCAGAGCTGCTTACCAGACAGGATGTGCAGCATCTTGTTGATAACCTTAAGGAGTCCAATCCTTCACTGGTGGAAGAACTGGTACCGAAGCTGCTTGGACTTGGTGAGATACAGAAAGTATTGCAGAATTTGCTTGGTGAGGGTATTTCTATCAGGGATCTGCTTACGATATTTGAGACATTGGCGGATTATGCCGCTACTACGAGGGACACCGATATTTTGACGGAATATGTCAGACAGAGTCTTAAGAGAGCTATTTCCAATAAATTCTTCCCTGCAAACGAGACTACCAGTGTTGTAACTCTTGATCCTAAGGTAGAGCAGGAAATAATGGGAAGCGTGAAGCAGACAGAGCAGGGAGCATATTTGACGCTTGATCCTGCCAAGACTAAGGCAATCATGGAATCTGTTTCTGCTGAGACTAAGAAATTGGAAGACGTGGGTAAGATGCCTATAGTTATAACTTCGCCGATTGTGCGGGCATATTTTAAGAAATTGACGGAAGATTATTTTAAAGACTTAGTGGTTGTATCATATAATGAGGTAGAATCAAATATTGAATTACAGTCTGTTGGGATGGTGACAGCATAATGATAATTAAGAAATTTACAGGGAAAACAGAAGCTGAAGCAACTGAAAACGCTAAGAAGGAACTTGGCGCTAATGTTGTTATAATGAATGTAAAAAATGTCAAAAGGAAGGGTCTTTTTGATTTTTTAAGGGCGCCGCTTGTGGAGGTTACGGTTGCATTGGAAGAGGAAAGCCGCAATGAAGATGCAATTTCCGCGGATGTGAAAGCGGCTGTATCCGCTATTAATAATGTGGTTTCCAATATGAATCCCGGTTTGTCTGTTATGAACAATTCTTCGGCGAAGCCGAAAACGGTTTCCCCTGATATAATTATGGATGAAGTTCCTGAAAGAACAGAAAAAAAAGAAAATAATGTAATAGAAGAGAAACTGGACAGCCTGCAGTCTTTATTGGAGCAACAGTTGCAGAAACCCGAAGAAGAAAAAAAAGAAGAAACAAAAGAAGTCAGCGAAACGGACAAATTCATGAAACTTCTTCATGCAACGATGCTTGATAATGAGGTTGACGAGCAATATGCAGGTCAGATAATTGAAGAAATTGAAAAGATTAATAAGCCCAATACCCCTTTTGATTTTGCACTTGCAAACACTTACCAGAAGATGATCTTAAAATTTGGAAAGCCTTCTGTTATTTTGCCTTCAGAAAAAGGTGTGAAGGTAATATTTTTCGTAGGTCCTACCGGCGTAGGCAAGACAACCACAATTGCAAAGATTGCCTCAAAGTTCCAGGTAGAGGATAAGAAAAGGGTAGCCCTGCTTACGGCAGACACTTATAGGATTGCTGCAGCAGAGCAGCTTAGGACCTACGCCAATATTCTGGAGGTGCCGTTCCGTGTTGTTTATACTGTGGAGGAAGTGGAGCATGCGCTTACAGATTTTAAGGGATATGATTATATTCTGGTGGATACGGCGGGGCATTCTTATCAGAATGCGATGCAGAAGGAGAATATGAGTAAATTCATTCACTCAGTTGACGATAAGGTTGAGAAGGAAGTGTATCTTGTCGTAAGTGCTACAACTAAGTATAAAGATTTAATAAGTATTGCAGATGCATATAAGGAAATGACGGACTACAAGCTGATTTTTACCAAGTTAGATGAAACAACGAGTCTGGGAAATCTGTTGAATTTGAAATTGTATACGGGTGCATCGCTTTCTTATGTGACATATGGGCAGAATGTACCGGATGATATTGAGTCCTTTAATCCACAGAAAACGGTAAAAAGTCTGCTAGGTGGAAAGAAATGAGCAGACCAGGGAAGGAGTAAAGATAAAGAATGGATCAGGCTGAACAATTAAGAAATATAATAAAAGCAAGCAGCCAGCCCCAGAGGCCCTTGGCAAGAGTCATTACCGTTACAAGTGGGAAGGGCGGCGTCGGCAAATCGAATATGGCAATAAACCTTGCAGTACAGTTTAAGAAGATGGGACAGCGTGTGATTATACTTGATGCGGATTTTGGACTTGCCAATATAGAAATTATGTTTGGTGCAGTTCCTGAACATAATCTGTACGATTTAATCTATCAGGGTAAGAATATCAGTGAAATCATTACATGGGGACCCATGGATGTAGGATTTATATCCGGAGGCTCAGGAATTGCGGGAATGTCTAACTTAAGTAAGGATTATCTGACTTATATTATCAGGAATCTGTCTGAACTTGATAATATGGCGGATGTTATAATAGTAGATACCGGAGCAGGTATTTCTGATGCTGTGTTGGAATTTCTGGTGGCGAGCGGTGAGATTCTGCTTGTGACCACACCGGAGCCGACTTCCATTACGGATTCTTATTCTTTGCTTAAGGCGCTGAACAGACATCCGAGATATTCTAAGGAAGCTTCCCAGATTAAGGTAATTGCCAATAAGGTGCAGAACAGTGATGAGGGAAAGGACCTTTTTGAAAAGCTGAATTCTGTCGTTACCAGATATTTAAAAATTCCGATTACCTATCTGGGCATGATACCACAGGATTCGCAGTTGACGAAGGCGGTAATGCAGCAGATGCCGGTTTCAATACAGAATCCGGATTCAAGGTCTGCACAGGCATATGAGCTTATAGCGGCCAAACTGATGAACAAAGAGATGAATAAGACTTTGACTAAACGTGGAATGGCGGCATTCTTTTCACATATTATATCCAAGAGATAGAATGTTCTTAAAATTTAATGAGAAGGAGACGTGGTTAATATATGGAAATCATACTTTCAAAATATATATCACC
>CAMWWS010000055.1 GCA_947178085.1 uncultured Lachnospiraceae bacterium
AGGGCATACTGTCTGGAAGAAAAGCTGGGAACCCCGGCGCATATTTACTACAAGTTTGAAGGTAATAACACGTCCGGAAGTCATAAATTGAATTCTGCGATAGCACAGGCTTATTATGCGAAGAAACAGGGATTAAAAGGCGTTACGACAGAGACCGGGGCAGGTCAATGGGGAACGGCGCTTTCCATGGCGTGTTCTTATTTCGGACTGGATTGTCAGGTGTATATGGTTAAGTGTTCGTATGAACAGAAACCATTCAGACGTGAAGTTATGCGCACATATGGAGCTAAGGTAACTCCTTCTCCGTCCATGGATACAAATGTAGGTCGTAAAATAAACGAAGAATTTCCGGGAACAACGGGAAGCCTCGGTTGTGCTATTTCAGAAGCCGTTGAGGCTGCAACAAGTAAAGAAGGCTATCGTTATGTGTTGGGTTCAGTACTCGCTCAGGTATTGTTACATCAGTCTATTATCGGTCTTGAGACCAAGGCAGCTTTGGATAAGTACGGCATTAAGGCAGATACGATTATCGGCTGTGCAGGCGGGGGCTCTAATTTGGGAGGACTGATTTCACCATTTGTAGGAGAAATGTTAAGGGGTGAAGAAAAATATCAGATTATTGCTGTAGAACCGGCATCCTGTCCGAGTCTGACACGCGGAGTTTATGCATATGATTTCTGCGATACCGGAAAAGTTTGTCCTTTGGCAAAAATGTATACATTGGGAAGCGGCTTTATTCCATCTGCAAATCATGCAGGCGGACTTCGTTACCATGGTATGAGTTCTATCGTTTCTGAATTATATGACCAGGGACTTTTAGAAGCAAGAAGCGTAGAGCAGACGGAAGTATTCCGCGCAGCACAGGAATTTGCAAGGGTGGAAGGAATTCTTCCTGCGCCGGAGAGCAGCCATGCCATCAGAGTTGCGATTGACGAGGCGATTAAGTGTAAAGAAACAGGGGAGGAAAAGAACATAGTATTTGGTCTTACCGGAACAGGGTATTTCGATATGGTCGCATATCAGAAATACAATGACGGGGAAATGGAAGATTATATTCCGACGGATGAAGATTTGGAGCGTTCCATTGCGCAGCTGCCTAAGATTCCGGGTTAGAATAACGATGAATTAAGTGCAGTGATAAATAAATATTGGTTTATATAATAAAAGTGGGCAAAAACAATCTTTGTCCGCTTTTATTAACATAAGGGCAGTTCGCGAAGCGTGCTGCCCGTTGTTTTTCCAATTTCCTTCTTGACATATGATTAAGCAGAGTGTACACTAAGTGTATTAATATAAATAGTACACATAATATACGTAAGTGTTTACAACTTAAATCAGGAAAGGAGGTCCTCCATGATTATTATAGATTACAAAGACACCAGACCAATCTATGAGCAGATTGCCGAGAAATTTAAAAATCTGATTCTCAAGGGCGTTTTACAGCCTGACGAGCAGATGCCGTCGGTCAGAAGTCTTGCTATGGAACTGTCCATCAATCCTAATACGATTCAGAAAGCATATGCCCAATTAGAATGGGAAGGTTATATCTACCCGGTAAAAGGGCGTGGAAACTTCGTAGCCGGGACGGAGAAACTTTTGGAAGAAAGAAAGAAATCATGCATTGAGAAAATACTGATGCTGTCGGAAGAAGCGGCGGAATATGGAATCAGCCGTGAGGAAATCATATCTGAAATTAGGAGGCATAAACAGAAGACGACAGGAAATAAAGAGGAGGGGAAAATATATGATTGAGGTACATGACGTGACTAAAACTTTTGATTCCATCAGGGCAGTAGATTCAGTCAGCGCTGCAATCAAAGAGAAGACCGTATTCGGTCTGATCGGAACCAACGGTGCGGGAAAGAGCACATTGCTTCGCATGATTGCAGGAGTATTGAAGCCTGATGAAGGTACGGTAACGATTGAAGGTATGCCGGTATACGATAATGTGGAAGCAAAGAAAAAGTTGTTCTTCATTGCCGATGAACCGTATTTTTTTGCAAACTGCACATCGGTTTCAATGGAGCATTATTATAACAGTCTTTATGAGAATTTTAACAAAGAAGAATTTTATAAATATCTTGGAAACTTTGAATTGGATAAAAACAGAAAGGTAAGTACTTTATCCAAAGGCATGAAAAAACTGCTTGCCCTGCTTCTGGGCATATGCGCGCATACCAAATATATTTTGTGCGATGAGACCTTCGATGGACTTGATCCGGTGATGCGGCAGGGAATTAAAAGTATTTTTGCTAAGGAAATGGAAGAGAACGGGCTCACGCCTGTAATCGCTTCGCATAACTTAAGAGAACTTGAAGATTTATGCGACCATGTGGGACTGCTGCATAAAGGAGGCATACTTTTATCTAAGGATTTAGAAGATATGAAGTGCAATATCCATAAAGTACAGTGCGTGTTCACATCGGCAGAGGATGAGCTTAAGACATTAAACGGATTAAATATTGTGAAAAGCGAGCGCAGAGGTTCTCTGCATACTATTACAATCAGGGGTTCAAAAGAGGAGATTATTGCCTTTTTTGCAACGGTAAGCACGGTTTTCTTCGAGGTGCTGCCCTTATCCTTGGAGGAAATCTTTATCAGTGAAACGGAGGTGGCAGGTTATGACATCAAAAAGCTTATTCTTGGTTAGAAGTAAAGAAAATCATAAACGCAGAATATGGGTATGGATTGTTAGTATGCTGATTCAATTGGCGCTGTATCCGGGAATTATGATAGTGTATCTTGCCAGAATCAGAAATTATAATGCGATTGGACATTTTGGTACAGCGGAAAGATTTAAAGACGCGATGTTTGATGCGGCGGCGGATGCATTGGGATTTAAAGAGCAGGCGCCATTGGTAGTTATGGCACTGGCTGCCCTGATTGGTATACAAGGATTTGCATACCTGTATAGCAGAAAAAAAGTGGATATGTATCACAGTGTTCCTGTTTCTGCAAAAAGCCGTTTTATAGTAGTTTACATAAATGGTATAATAATATATCTTGTGTCGTACCTGTTAAGCATTATCATAGCGATTGGGTTTGCCGGCATAAACGGGGCGGTGAACGGCAGGGTTTTAATAGAATGCAGTCTTGCCTTTTTACTGAATATTCTTTATTTTCTGGTAATTTATAACGCAGTAATACTTGCCATGATGCTTGCCGGAAATATTATTATTGCAGGTGGCATAGCTATAGTGCTGCTGGGGATAGACTTTGCACTGGAAATAATACTTGGCGATATGAGAGGATATTTCTTCAGTACTGCGGACAGTGCGTTTGACAGTAGGGAAGTGAAATACTGTGTACTGTTTGATTATATAGATTATGTGTATCACTGGAAAACGGAGATCAGACTATCCGCTATCATAAACGGGGTTCTGCCTATATGTTTTAAATGTCTTGTATTTGCTGTGATTTTTGGAATATTGGCATATCTATTCTATAGAAAGCGTCCGGCTGAAGCAGCGGGAAGGGCGGTTGCATTTCCTTTGGTAAAGCCGGTGTTAAAGATTGCTGTCGCTGTTACAAGCGGTATTGCGGTATGCAGCCTTCTATATGTCTCGATTTTCAGATATACCGATGCTTCTAAACTCAGTATCGGCAGCGCGGCGTTATTGTGCGGAAGCGCGGGGCTTGCAGCAATACTATGCAGTGTATGTCTGGAAGCTGTTTATGAATTTGATGTGCGCGCCGCGGTAAAACATATTGCTTCAACCTGCGTTTCGGTTGTGATTGCTATGTCTGTATTCTGTATATACTATTTCGATGTATTTGGATATGACAGTTATGTACCGGAACCGGATAAGGTTGAAAGCGCTGCGATTCTTTTTTTCTACGACCAGTCCTATTTTGAGATTGATGAGTCAACCGGTTCATCCAGCTATATTAGTGAGATTGACTATCTTAAAGATAATATGTTTCTGACAGATATTGATGCGATATGCTCACTAATTGAAAAAGACCGTAAGTCTGAGTGGAATCCGGAGAGCATGGAAGACGGCAGGTATATCAATGTGTTTTTCCGCCTTAAATCAGGTAAAGAGGTAAACAGACGTTATGCTGTTGATTTTGCCGATCCTTCCAATGAAGAACTTCTTGACAGAGTATTAGGAACGAAGGAATACAGGGAAGGACATTATCAGGTCTTTAAAGCAGAGGATATGATTCGGGACAATATTTGGCAGGTTACATATTCAAATGGTACAATGGATACGGAGCTGTCAGTGGAAGTATCAAAACTGCGTGAAGCATGGATGAAGGATATGCAGCAGTATGATTTTACGCTGGCAAGAAACGGAAGGCAATGCGGGTATATGGAGTTTACAGTTGCAAATACATACAGGGAATGGCGGCTGCCGGTTTATGAGAATTTTAAAAATACCATAGCGTATCTGGAAGAAGAGGGCGTTTATGTTTCTGCCAAAGTGCGTGCGGAGGATGTCGCAAGCATTACGGTGATAAATTGGAATTATGATGTGCAGAATGGCGATTCATGGGATAGTTATAATATCGGTTCTGCGGCTCAGACTGCATATTTATCACAGATGGAATATCAGATAAGGGAGACTTATGACGCTACTGATGATATAGCCAAAATCATCGATGCGATATATCCCAGGGAATTATGTCATGACGGGATATGGGAGAGCACCAAAGCATATGACAAAAATTATGATGTGTATATTACTTATAAGACCGATACAGAATATCATTATATTCCGTCATTAAATTATGAATATGAATTCATAAGCGGACAGGTACCGGATTTCGTGGAAGAAATGACCTCATACTCGCCGGAGCAATATATACATGTAGATTTCTAAGAAAACATATTTAATAAAACATTAAGAAATAATTACTAAAAAACAGTAGCGCTTCCGGTTATTATGGTTTATAATAAGCATGACTTTTAAGGGGTAAACATAATAGTTATTTAAGAACTGTGTACGAGACTGTAAGAGGAATATATATGAGACCGTCAGAACCTGTTATTTGTGTAAAAGATTTATATAAGATTTACCGTGTAGGCGAAACGAAGGTTCGTGCATTAAACGGAGTGGATTTTACGATAGACAGAGGCTGCTTTTGTTCTATTGTAGGAACCTCCGGTTCCGGTAAATCCACCCTTCTTAATATGATGGCAGGTTTGGAGAAGCCGACTAAAGGCGAGATAATCATTGCAGGCGAACATATGGAGAAGAAATCAGAGAATCAGCTTGTTGCTTTCAGGCGTAAACATATCGGATTTATTTTCCAGTCATTCAATCTGATGGGTACGATGAACGCTATTGAAAACGTGGCGCTGCCCCTGACGTTTCAGGGAATAGACAAGAAAACCCGTAATAAGAAGGCAGAAGGGATGCTGGAGCTGGTAGGTCTTACGAAGCATAAGAAGCACAGACCTAATCAGATGTCAGGTGGTCAGCAGCAGAGAGTTGGTGTGGCAAGAGCGCTGGTTGTGGAACCGGAGATTATCTTTGCAGACGAGCCAACCGGTAATCTGGATTCCAATACTTCCGAGGAAGTTATGAATCTGATGAAGAAAATCGTCAGGGAGAAGAATCAGACGCTTGTTATGGTAACGCATGATAATCATTTAGCGGCATTTGCAGATATAATTTTTCATATAAAAGACGGAAAAATCGTACAGATAGATGATAACAGAGGAAAAGAACCGGAGGGAAATTAAGCTATGAACAAGAAAAATATAGTAAAAAAAGGCTTACTTGGTCTTGGACTGGTAGTTGCTTTTGTTGCAGCAGTGCCGGGCAATATTCATGTGGATGCAAGAACCACATCAGGTAATTATGTTCTGGAAGGCGATGATAACCGCATCATTGATGACGACGACAGAAGTTATGCCGATGAGGATATGCTGAATTTTAAGCGAAGTCTGGAGTTTAAGTATTCTCCGAGCGATGTGGTAAAGGAGAAATTGGAAGATATATTTTACAGTGCCGTTTACTATATAGCTAATACGGATATGACGTTAGGCGAATTGAACTCTTATGTAAACAGTGTAAAATCAGATTTGGAAGCGGCTGCGGTTGAAAAAGTGAGCGCTACTACCAGCGAATTTCTTCGTGTAGGAGATAACTGGACAACGCCTACCGTAAGTTATGGGCATTCTGTATCGATTGTACTGCCGATAATTAATTTCGGTACGGATGAATTGAATGATTTGATTATAGAACCTAAGGTTTCTCCAGTGATTTCAGAGTGGCCGTTTGTTTTGGATAAATCCAGTTATCTTCAGACCGAATACGCTCTTCCGGGAAATGCGACATATGAGGCGGCATTGCTTAACCGCAGAGAGTTTACTTTCCAGTTTATAGCAAGGGACGATGTTATGAGCGGATATTATCCGTTGACTTTTAATGTATGGTATACCAAGGCCGGTGTACGCTGCGAAGAACCTGCAGAGCTGACTGTTTATGTGCATACAATCGGTAAACCAGGCAGCGGTACGTTAGGCGGTGGCTCGGAAGAAACAAATAATGCCAAGCCGAGAATCGTTGTAACAGGCTTTGAGACAGTTCCTGAACAGGTGTATGCAGGCGATACTTTTATATTGACTATTCATGTAAAAAATACATCAAAAGAGACACCCGTTACCAACCTATTATTTGATATGCAGGCAGCAACCGAAGGTGAGGATAAGACCAATACATATGCGGCATTCCTCCCTACATCGGGAGCCAGCTCCGTATATATGGACAGAATAGGTACGAATACCGATGCGGATATAGTAATTGAAATGTCTGCCAAAGCGGATTTAGCCCAGAAGCCGTATGTGCTGGAAGTAAAGATGAAATATGATGCGGGTGCGATGTTCGATTTAACCGACACTGCAAGCGTATCTATTCCGATTTATCAGGAGAGCCGCTTTGATATCAGTACGCCTGAAGTCGTTCCTGGAGATATTATGGTAGGTTCACAGTCTAATATCATGTTCAGTATATATAATACCGGTAAGACGACACTGTACAATACGCAGGTGAGGTTTGAGGCGGATTCAATTGATACAGCAACAGCTTTTGTTGGGAATTTAACTTCCGGTGCGACAGGCAATGTTGACGTTATGGTAACAGGAAGCAACGCTACCATGGATGATGGTACAATCAATGTAATCATTTCCTACGAAGATGATGCGGGAAATGTGACTGAAGAAACCAGAGCGGTTACGCTTTTTGTCAATGAAGAATTCTATGATGATTCCATGATGGGCGAGGACTTTCCTATGGACGGCGATATGATGATGGGAGAAGAGACCAAGTCAAATAAGGGACTTATCATTACAATTGTTGTAGTGGTGGTAATAGTTGTCATAGGAGTTGCGGTTTTCCTGTTTATAAAAATCCGGAAGAAGAAAAAAGAAGCGGCTCTTTTAGCTGATGATTTGTTATCAATAGATAAAGATTCATAATAGATTGAAAAAGGAGCATAGGTATTATAATGAGATTCCTTGATTTACTGCGAATGAGCAGCAGTAACCTTTGGAAAAGAAAAGTCAGGACAATTCTAACCGTATTGGGAGTTGTTATCGGTGTTGCGTCTATTGTGGTTATGATTTCATTGGGACTTGGTCTTAGTAAGTCTATGATGGAGCAGTATGAGTCATATGGAAGCCTGACACAGATTACAGTCTATCAGTCATGGAACAGTAATGATGAGGATAAACGTCTTGATGATAATCTTATTGAAACTATAAAAAATATTGAGCATGTAACGGAAGTTTATCCTATAATGCAGATATCCGCTATAGCTAAATATGGCAGATATCAGAATTACCTGAATATCAGAGCTATGCCAATAGCTGCAATAGAAGATTTGGGTATGGAGGTAGGCGAAGGGAGCCTGCCATCGGCAGCAGATGATGAATTGAAATTCTTCTATGGTACAGAAGTGCTTATGGATTTCTATGATTCAAAGACCGGTGACGGATACTGGTCTACAGGTGTGGTGCCGGATATTGATATGATGAATGATCCTATATTTATCATTTTTGATACAGATGCTTATTGGCAGTCGCAGTACAATGATCCGGAAAATCCTGTCAAACCGCCTAAAAAGTATCTGATTCCAGCAAGTGGTGTGCAGGCGGAGCCCGAGGATGGCAGTTATGCCCGATATAGCTGGTATACCACATGCGACATTGATAAGCTGATTCCGGAACTTAGGAGAATTTTTAAAAATAAGGTAATTCCGGGACAGCCATCCATGAAAACAGGCAAGCCTTATAAGGAAATCTTTTATAACCAGCTTATCGTTAATGTGGATGAAATGGATAATGTCGTTGGTATCCAAACAAAAATTGCCGATATGGGATATGAGGCAAACAGCAACGCAGAGTGGATTGAATCCGAACAAAAACAAATGGGATATGTTCAGGCAGTACTCGGTGGCATCGGCGCGGTATCATTGTTTGTAGCAGCAATCGGTATCACCAATACTATGATGATGTCCATATATGAACGTACGAAGGAAATCGGAGTCATGAAAGTACTTGGCTGCGACCTTCGCAATATAAGGTCCCTGTTTTTGCTTGAGGCAGGCTTCATAGGTTTTATCGGCGGAGTTATCGGATTAGGACTTAGCTATACGATTTCAGTGATAATTAATAAAATTGCCTCCAGCGCCAACAGTTATATGGATATATCGTCTATTTCACGTATTCCGCCGTGGCTGGCATTGTTATCGCTTGTTTTTGCCATACTTGTCGGAATGGTAGCAGGATTTTTCCCGGCGCTGCGCGCCATGAAACTGAGTCCGCTTGCGGCAATTCATACAGAATAAAATGTGAAAATAATATTAAACCCTCTTTTGGATATACTAAGATAAAATATGTATGTTCAAAGGAGGTTTTTTTATGGAAAAAATGCTGCGTATTACAGATGTGCATGCAAGGGAGATTCTGGATTCCCGCGGAAATCCGACGGTGGAAGCGGAAGTAACTATAGAGGTGGAGCCGGAAGGAAAAAAGGTAACAGGAAGAGCTGCTGTGCCAAGCGGAGCCAGTACAGGACGATTTGAAGCGGTAGAGCTTAGGGACGGTGAAACCAGATATTTTGGTCTGGGAACTACCAAAGCGGTAGGGAATGTCAATTCCAAAATACGAGAGGCATTGATAGGTATGAATGCTTTGGATCAGGGTTATATTGACAGAATTCTGATTGAGCAGGACGGGACGGATAATAAGGGAAATTTGGGAGCTAACGCCATGCTGGGAGTTTCTATGGCGTGTGCCAAGGCTTCTTCCATAGCGCTTGAGATGCCGTTGTACAGATATTTGGGCGGAGCCCACACGAGACTGCTTCCTGTACCCATGATGAACATTCTAAACGGCGGTAAACATGCGGATAACACGGTTGATTTTCAGGAGTTCATGATAATGCCGGTAGCGGCGGAAAGCTTCTCGGACGGCTTGAGAATATGTGCGGAAATCTATCATAATCTGAAACAAATCTGTAATCAGAGGGGACTTTCTACAGGTGTAGGTGATGAAGGAGGATTCGCACCGTCTCTTTCGGATGCCGTGGAAGTCTTAGAGTTAATCGTAGAATCTGTTAAGGCGGCAGGATATACGCCGGGGCAGGATATTAAGATTGCTATGGATGCGGCGGCAAGCGAGCTTTATGATGAGGCGTCGGGAACTTATTATTTCCCGGGAGAATCACGGATGAGTGGTCAGGAAATCCGAAGAAGCGCCTCAGAGATGGTTGCTTATTATGAGAATCTGGTGGAGCGTTTTCCTATTATTTCCATTGAGGATGGCTTGTTTGAAGATGATTGGGATGGCTGGCAGCTCCTTACTAATACGCTGGGAGAAAAGATACAGCTTGTAGGCGATGACCTTTTTGTAACCAATACAAAGCGTCTGGATGCCGGAATCAAGCTGCATGTTGCCAATGCGATTCTTATTAAAGTTAATCAGATTGGTACGGTATCGGAAGCAATGGAGGCAATTGAGATGGCGCATAAGAACGGATATAAGACCGTTATTTCCCATCGTTCGGGTGAAACTGAGGATACCTTTATAGCAGACCTTGCTGTAGCGGTGAATGCGGGGCAGATTAAGACAGGAGCGCCGTGTCGGACAGACAGGGTGGCTAAGTATAATCAGCTGCTTAGGATTGAGGAGGAGCTGGGGAGTGTGGCTTGTTATAAGGAGCCGTTTAATAAGATTTAAGATATAATGAAAAAAATTGCTTCATAGCAGGAAGGGGATTGAGCCTCTTTGTTTAATATGTGAGGGACGCTTTCGCTTCGGTTCGGACGCAGCGGTACTAATGCGCTAAAGTACAGCGCATAAAGTACAAGACCACTTTCAGTGGTCGGCGTCCTCTCAGACCCCCGCATATTAACTAAAGAGGCTCAATCCATCAACTATATGATTTTTTATACTAGTCAATAATGCAGTATACATATAGAATAAAATTATTGACTATGCGCATAATGCGTATTATAATATGAATGAATAATAAGAAGGGAGTGATGCCATGAGTGAATAAGGAGGTATTGAATGAAATTTAGAGAAATTGAGAGTATGATATTAAAAAACGGATGGTATCAAGTAAAGCAAAAGGGTTCACACCACCAATACAGACATCCGACTAAGCCTGGAAAAGTTACAATCCCAGAACATGGAGGGGATTTGAATTCAGATACAGTAAAATCAATTATGAAACAAGCGGGGCTTTAAGCCCCATTTACTCAATTTTAAATGGAGGTGAATAGATTGAAATTAATTTATCCGGCTGTATTTAAGCCTTTTACAGATCAAAGTGGTGGATATGTGGTAGAATTTCCGGATTTACCCGGTTGTGTAACAGAGGGAAAAGACTTAGAGCAGGCTATTGAAATGGGGATTGACGCAGCTAGTGGTTGGATATTAGGGGAACTCGAAGATGGAGAACAAATTCCGCATGCTTCCGACTATTCTGAAATAACTGCTGAAAATGGGTGTATGGTGAATATGTTGTTATTAGATATTGATGCCTATGAAGAAAAATATGGTGAAAAAGCTGTAAGAAAAAACCTTACTATTCCTGC
>CAMWWS010000056.1 GCA_947178085.1 uncultured Lachnospiraceae bacterium
TATCTGTAGTATGCATTGATTATTTGGATATAGTTTTATATGCAGATAAAGTGGATATGTTTTTGTTTGTTGACGAGAATGAATTTCGCGCCTGTGCCATATTGCTCAGGATGCTAAAAGGGGAGGAACATGCTGGAAGAGATAAAATGAAAACGTATTTTAGCTGTCGTGTAACAGCAGACAGCTATTTAAGTGATCAATGCGCGGTTTATTTGAAAAGGCTTTATGATAAGGGTGTCAACATTGTTGCTTTGACACATAATTCAACTCCTTATTATAGGGAGCTGATCAAAAAAATTCAGGATAAATTTGCGAAGATGGGGGAGGATTTTAGTAATATTTTGCCCAAATCCGGATATAAAGATTTTTTTGAGGATTTATATAGTGAAGCATATGTGGATGAAATTATGCATATGCCGTTTAAGGTCGAATATAATGGAGGGATATTAAGACTGAAGGATAGTCAGAGCAAATATTATACTGTTACAAACGGAGAGAGAATGACAGTTGATCAACCGAATAAATTTGATAGGAGCATTTATTTTCTTGGTCCATGTTATATATATGGGCATTATGTTGAAGATAGAAATACGATTGCAAGTATTGTGCAAAAATATCTTTGTGAGAAGGGAAGTATAGCCAGATGTGTAAATTATGGTGCCGTGGGGATGAGTTATGGTTATAATTGTCTGCCTTGTATTGCTGCAATACCGTTACGGAAAGGGGATATTGTCGTAATTGACCGCCCGCCCTATGGAATAGAAGGAGTAAAATATCTTGAAATTAGTTCAATTTTAGAGAAATATGATGTGAATATAGCATGGATGGTGGAGCATCCTATGCATTGTAATCATAAAATGAATAAGGTATATGCAGATGCCATCTATGAGGAAATAGAACCGATTCTTACAGAGAAGACGCAAGGGCACGGAGAATTGGTGGAAAAGGATGAAAACTATATTAAATTGTTATACCTTCAGCGTTACTTTACGGGATGTAACTTTCAGCAATTTCACCGAATAGGCTCTATTGTGATGAACTGTAATCCATTCACATATGGACATCGGTACTTGATAGAGCAGGCGTTAAAGTCAGTAGATTTTTTGATTATCTTTGTGGTAGAAGAAGATAAATCATGTTTTTCATATATAGAAAGATTTTCTATGATTAAGGAAGGGGTTGCTGATCTGGAAAATGTTATGGTTGTTCCAAGCGGACCATTTATTTTGTCGCAAATGAGCTTTCCGGAATATTTTATCAAGGAAACAAGTGAAGATTTGAATAAACACACGGAGCAGGACATTATGACTTTTGTAGAAAAAATAGCGCCGCAGTTGGGTATTCAGTGTCGTTTTGTGGGTGAAGAACCAGAGGATGAGGTGACAGAACAGTATAATATGGCAATGAAGAAAATTCTTCCGCAATACGGTATGGATTTGATTGAAATACCTCGTAAAATGGTAAATGAGAAACCAATTAGTGCGTCCTTGGTACGGGAATGTATAGAAAAAGGTAATATAGACCAATTGGCAGAACTGGTGCCAGTAAGCACACGAGCATTTCTTGGGATGGCATAGAATAATAGGAGGTCATACAGAAGTGAAAATCGATAATGGTGTAGAGATGAAATTTGAGAAGCTCAATATGCAGAATCATTTTTTTGAGGATATGGAACAGATAGAATGTATTATGCACGAAAAAATGTGAGTAAAAGGGCGCAAACTATTATATATGTCTGCTTTTTTTCTGCATTTCATTAATGCCTGTCAGATTAGCCAGCCTAAGAGCTTCCTAGCATTCTGACGATATATAATGTTAAATGACAAGTTGATTATTTTCTAGAGAAAGAAAATTCTGATATAGGAGAGTGACGATAAAGATGACGGATATTTCAGTCATTGTGCCGATTTATAATGTGGAATTGTATTTGAAGGAATGTCTAGACAGCCTGACCGCCCAAAGCTATCAAAATATGGAGTTTATCTGTATCAATGACGGTTCTACAGACGGTTCACTAAAGATTCTTCGTGAATATGAGAAGAGAGACAGCAGGATCAAAGTATTGGACAAGCCGAACGAAGGCTACGGAAAGACGATGAACAGAGGGCTTCAGATGGCGGAGTCTCCGTGGATCGGCATTGTGGAAAGCGATGATTTTGTAAAGGAAACAATGTTTGAGAAGCTGTATGAGTCGGCAGATAGCAGTGATGTAGATCTGGTCAAATGCAATTTCTATAAATACAAGGTAAAAGAAGGAAAAAATATAGATTACAGCAAAGAATATCCGGAGGAACTGTTCGGAAGGGAGATCTGCCCGCTGGACCATCCAGAGATTTATGATGCGCACAACAGTGTTTGGGCGGGAATCTATCGTAAGAGTTTTTTGGACGCGAACCATATCCGGTTCAGCGAGACGCCTGGCGCTTCCTACCAAGATATTTCTTTTAACTTTAAGGTGCTTTCCTCTGTTGGGAAGATGAAGCTGATTGAGGATGCGTTGCTTTATTACCGTACGGATAATTTGCAATCTTCAGTATATAATCCGAACAAAATCTTTTGCATGTCCGATGAAATACATGTGATTGAAGCGTACATAAAAGAGCAATCGGAAGAAAAGCAGAAGAAACTGTGGCCAATCTGTATGCGGAAGAAGTTTTATGATTACAGATGGAATTATCTGCGTCTTGCTCCGGAATTCCAGTATGCTTTTCTGAAATTGATGTCGGATGAATTTGCGGCTGACGAAAAGGAAGGAAAGTTTGAGAGGATTTTCTGGCGCAGTGAAAAGCACAGGGAAGAACTGCGGGAGATGATAAATGATCCAGGAACTTTTTTTAAGAAAACGCGCAACGAGCAGTATGTGGATGAGCGAATTCAACTTGCGGGTACAGTGAATCAGAAGATATTTATGAAGGGGATTTTACAGGAAGTAAAAGATTCAGATTACACTGTGATTTACGGCGCCGGTATAAGGGGAAAGTGGATGGCGGAGAGACTGCTTGAAAAGGGAATTTCTCAATCAAAACTTTTGTTTGTTGTATCGCATAAAGGAGAAAACGAGGAAGTGTTAGGTATTCCTGTAATGGAAGTTGACAATCTAAAGACCATAAAAGATAAACTGTTTGTCATTGTTGCGGTAAAAGGAGAAGCGCAGATAGAGATGCTGGCAAATTTACAGAAGCTGGGCATTGAAAATGTTGCTCTGGCGGATGATGAGTTTCGGAAGTTGATTCAGATTCCGTTATGATGTTTTTGTGATAACCGATTAGGTGGATATACAAACAAAGAAGCGGGGTTTGACTGAAACCGTTTTAATTAAATATAGAATTGTAATAGTAAGATTAGAAAATATGTAAAAGGAGATATATTATAAAATGCCTAAAATATCTATTTTACTGCCATCCTTAAACGTGGCAGCGTACATTCGTGAGTGTATTGAGAGTGTGATAAACCAGACGCTTTCAGACATTGAAGTCTTGTGCATTGATGCGGGTTCCACAGACGGAACCTGTGAGATTATTCAGGAATATGCCGCCAAGGACAGCCGGGTGCGCTTCATTCCTTCTGAGAAGCGAAGCTATGGCTATCAGGTGAATTTGGGTATGGAGTTGGCACAGGGGGAATACATAGGAATCGTGGAGACGGACGATTCCGTGGAGCCGGATATGTATGAGGTCCTCTATCAGAAGGTTCTGGAGCAGGATTTGGATTATGTGAAGGCAGGATTTTATACTATGGTTACGCCTTATGAGGGAGAAAAATATCTTTTGGAGCATGGTTTGGGCGACACGGAACAGGTTTTTTCTTATGAATACTTTATTGAAAAAAAGCTTTCTCCGGATGTTTATATATGGAACGGGATATATAAGAAATCTTTTTTACAAGAGTTTGATATCCGTTTGAATGAGAGTCCGGGCGCTGCTTTTCAGGACTGCGGCTTCCGCTATTTGGTAGACATGCACCTTCGAAGAGGAATGTTTATCAACCGATTGTTTTATCATTACAGGCGGGATAATGCCGCAGCTTCAACCTACAATCCGCATTTTGTTCGTTTCAATCTAGAGGAATGCCGCTATATCCGAGAACGAATGGCACGTGACGGCATCACGGACAGGGGAAGGCGTGCCTATATGGCGAGGGAGACAGTGATGATGGCGCTCGCTCCTTATACGACTTTCCGGGAGCACAGTTTGCCGACTGACGAGATTTTTGCGGATTTGAACGAATTTCGGAAGATTATTTTTGCTGACAGGGAGCAGGAGCTTTTAAAGCAGGAGGAAATGCTTCCGGAACACTGGATTGAGATGTGTCTATTTTTGGAAGAACCGGAGGCCTATGAGGTCTATATCGGTATCAAGGCCAAAATGAACTTTAACGTTTACAATCATTTTGTGCGGGAAATGGCTGAGAAGAAACAGTTGATAGTGTTCTGTACTGGAAAAGTGGCGAAGTTCGCCCTGTGTCTTTTTCGGATGAATCGTTTGGAGAATATTGTTGCTTTATGTGATAACAACTCGGAAAAATGGGGCACAAGCTATTACGGGAATACCGTTTTGTCTCCGGAAGAGGCGTTTAGGCGCTATCCCGAGGCACACTATTTGGTGGCTAAAATGGGGGATTGGGAGGTAATCGAGAAGCAGCTGAAGGAGGCAGGTATCGGTCAGGAACGAATATCTATATACAGACTGCCACTCAATGCGTTTGGCAGTACGAATCTGTTTATGCGGGGACTGTGATTTAACAGAAGGAGAGAAGGTTGAAAATGACATCAGAACAACGGTTAAGGGAGCTTCCCAAAGCAATTATCAAGTGGTATGAAATAGAAAAGATAAGCACAATTGGCTGCGTCATATTTGAAGAGGGAAACAGTCAATTGATTGCTGAGGCGTTGGAGGAAAAAGGGTTGGATGTCAGCCGCTTGGCACTTCGTGAGTTGGAAAATAGTCGGCTATATGGCGGTAAGTATGATATTATAGTTGCTGTTGATATCATTGAGTACGCATCTGATGCTGTAATTTTGCTAAAAAACATAAAAAGCTTGCTTATATCTGAAGGAAAATTGCTGCTAGCAGCGGACAACCGTTTAGGCATTAGATATTTCTGCGGAGATCAGGACTTTTTCACATATAAAAATTATGATAGTATAGAAAATTATCGGCATTTGTTGTATTGGGAGCGAGAGTCCATGAAAGGTAGAGCTTATGATAAGGCAGAGATACGCCGTTTTTTGGAAAACGCTGGGTTTTTAAAGCACCGCTTTTTTTCGGTATTTCCTAGAATTTCCAATCCGCAACTTCTTCTTGCGGATGATTATATTCCAAATGAAGCGTTGGATATCAGAGTCTTTCCTGAATATAACAATCCCAATACAGTTTTTCTTTTGGAGGAGGAGCTTTATCCGTCTCTTATGGAAAACGAGCTGCTTCATGGCATGGCAAATGGTTTTTTTATAGAATGCCCACTTCAAGGAGAATGCTCTTTGATAAATCAGGTTACGCTTTCAGGAGAACGTGGACTGGAACATGCGATGGCTACTGTCATACGAAGTGACGGAACGGTAGAGAAGCGTGCGTTGTATAAAAAAGGTGTAGAAAAACTACAGCAGCTTTCTGACAATAACACTTATTTGTCAGCACATGGCGTACTTATGATAGACGCTAAAATTAAGGGAGAGGCTTTTGTAATGCCTTATATAACCGGAATGCCTGCTAATGAATACTTTCGCGACCTGTTAAAACGTGATAAAGAAGCTTTTTTAGAGAAACTGGATGTTTTCTGGGAGATCATTTTGCATTCTTCGGAGCCTGCGGATGTTAATTTAATAAACTGGGAACAGTTTGAGCCGGGGTGGGAGAAACGTAAAAAAGACGATCCAAATCGCGACAAATGGCGGCAGGTTGCATTTGGTTCGGAAGAAGAACGCGAAGCGTTAGGGGTTATACTGAAAAGAGGATATCTTGATCTGGTTACACTGAATTGCTTTTATATAGATGATGCTTTCGTTTTTTATGATCAGGAGCTGTATCTTGAAAATGTACCGGCAAAGGCGATTATGATCAGAACGATTGAGTTTATCTATAAATTTAATGATCAGTTTGATAATATTATTCCAAGAGGTGAGCTTTTCGAACGATACGGAATGAAGCAGTATATGGCTTTGTACCAGAAATTTATCAGTTACTTTCTGAAAGTGCTACGGGATGATGATGGACTTTCTGATTACTTTAAAGAGGGTAGAAGAGAACTTGACACGATTTTGGAGAATCGCAAGAGAATGAATTATGCGGAAGAAGAATATCCGATGATTTTTAAGGATATTTTTCATCAGACAAGAGGGCGGCGGCTTTATCTGTTTGGTTCTGGAAAATATGCGGAGTATTTTTATGAAAAATATGGACAAATATATCCTGTAAGCGGATATGTGGACAATGATAAAAAGCGATGGGGAACACAGGTTAACGGACTGCCGGTGCTTGCGCCGGAAGCGCTAAAAGAAATGAATCCGGCAGAGTATAAAGTTATTATTTGTATTAAAAACTATATGCCGGTTGTGCAGCAACTGAAAAAGGCAAGAATCCCTAATTTTAGTGTATATAATCCGAATGCAGTATACGATGATATGGTGGGGCAGCGGTTTTCACATTCAGAACCTGTGGCAAATAAAGCGAACGAAAAAAAATATAATATTGGTTATGTGGCAGGGGTATTTGATCTGTTCCACATTGGTCATCTAAATCTGCTCAGACGTGCAAAGGAACAGTGTAATTATTTGATAGTGGGCGTTGTCACGGATGAGGGCGTCATAAAGCATAAGAAATCAAATCCTAAGATTCCGTATGAAGAGCGTGTTGCAATTGTACGCGCCTGTCGTTATGTGGATGAGGCAGTAGAAATACCGCTCGATAACGGGGACACCGACGAAGCCTATCGCAGATATAGGTTTGATGCGCAGTTTTCCGGAAGTGATTATGCGGACGACCCGAAATGGCAGGCAAAAAAGGACTTCCTGCAAATGCATGGGGCGGATTTGGTATTTTTCCCCTATACGGAAGGAATAAGCACTACGCAGTTGAAGGATATGGTGAATGATGAAAAGTAATAACAAAATAGTTAGCCTTGACGAGCTTGTGGATATATTGCGGTGTGCAAAACGGATAAAGCTTTATGGGGCAGGGCTGCGACTTATGTCTTTTATGGAAATGACAGAAGAGATAGGGATGACGTTTTTAGCGGAATGTATTTTGGTGTCTTCAAATAAGGGCAATCCTGATACGGCTTACGGCATTCCAGTGGTAGAGGTTTCAAAGGCATCTTTCCATAAAGGTGATGTTATTCTGCTTACCATGAGTGATAATTTTGTGGAAGATGCGGTGAAAAAACTCGCGGACTACGGCGTGACGGAAAATGTATATGAGATAGATTATACTATAATTGATAGTATGCCGTACCGGAAAGTATATGAGAGCATAGAATCGTTTCTGAAAACATATCCAAACTTAGAGAGCAAGTACAATATACCTGTTGAAACAGAAAAAAGATATGTGTGGACTTGTTGGTGGCAAGGGGAAGATAATGCCCCTTTGCTTGTTAAAAAATGTTTGGAGAGTCAGAGAGAACATTTGCCGGAGCAAACAGAACATGTCATCATAACATGGGAGAATTATCGGAATTATATAGAATTACCGGAATATCTGGTAGAAAAGGCGATGAGCGGAAAAATTAAACCGGCTCATTTGGCGGATATCACAAGATGCTGTCTGCTTTATAAATATGGCGGAATATGGCTTGATTCTACGGTATACCTTTTGGATGAACTTCCGGAAGAATGCTTTGAGTATGAAATTATGACGCGAAGCACAGGTGAACGAATATACTGTACCAATGTTTCGTGGGTAACATGGTTTTTAGGCGGCAGAAAAAGAGAAGAGATGTTTCGTTTTATAATGGAAGCGTTTTTTTCATATTTAAGTTGCTATGATGAAATATCAAATTATTATATGATTGATTTTCTTATTGCAATTTCCTGTCGAGAGCTTGAAGGAATTGAGGAAAAGCTGAGTAAAGTTCCAATCAACAATGTGCATGCTACACAGCTTCAGAAACACCTGCATGAAGCATTTGATGAAAGAGCCTTCCGTATTTATACGGAAGGTGGATATCTCCAGAAACTAACCTATAAAGAAAGTGGATACAGCGAAAATTCCATATACAGTTATCTGGTGAGTGCTGATTGAAAAAGAAAGCGAGGCACTATATGAAAAAAGTCTGTGCAATAGCGGGAACAATTATGGATCCTTCTAATCCGAGACAGAGTATTAAACAATTAAGAACGGTAGGAATCGAAGAAATTATGTTCGATTTTAGCCTTTTCGTATCAGCAGAGGGACTGCTAATCGATAGATATGGGGAAGAACCAAAGTTTAAACCTGCATTGGCGAAGAAATACTATGAGAAAGTTATTGGGCAGTTGACTGATTTTGAATTTCTACCTTCCATAGCGAGACTTCCATTTCTTAATGTGATGTTGAGTGCAAAGAATAAGTGTTATGAATATACAGATTTAAATGAACTGATATTACGTATTAACAGGGACTGTATCGTAGCTTGCGAGGAAATTGGCTGCAAAAATATAATTATTCAACCGCTGTTCGCTGGTATAGAGAGAGGAAAAGAATGGAAAGTAAACCGAAATTTTTATTTGGAGCTTGCTTCAGCATGTAGAAAAAAAGATACGAGACTATTACTAATTAATCAGTGTCAGAATCATAACGGACATTTTGTGCGCGGTGTTTGTTCTGAAGGATTTGAAGCGGCACAGTGGATTGATGAGCTTAACAAGGAAGTTGCAATGGAGCGTTTTGGATTTTGCCTTGATATTGGAAATTGCAATCTCTGCGGACTGAATATGCAGGGGATGATTAAGGAACTGAGCGGAAGAATCCAGGCGGTCATTCTTACGGAAAATGATGGACGAAATATGGCTAAATTACTTCCGTTTACGAGTGCGTACGGAAGACAATCCGTTCTGGACTGGCTTAGTGTGATTAGGGGACTTAGAGAACTGTCATATGACGGATATCTGATTTTGGAAACAGTGGATACTACAGTATCTTTTTCGCCGCTTTTACAGCCGTATTTATTTCCGATATATAATGCGCTTCTTGATTATTTTGAAATGCAGATTAGCATTGAGAAGGACTTAAAAAGGTATGAGCATATCGCACTTTTTGGAGCAGGGAATATGTGCCGCAATTATATGAAGTGTTATGGAGAAAAGTATCCTCCTCTTTTTACTTGCGATAATAATTCCAAGCTGTGGAATACGGAATTTGAAGGGCTAAAAGTGAAATCACCGGAGGAATTAAGAAGTCTTCCGGAAAACAGTGGTGTGATTATCTGTAATATTTTTTATCGTGAGATAGAGGAACAATTGCGGGGAATGGGAATTAAAAACATTGGCTATTTCAATGATGAGTATATGCCATCGTTTTATTTTGACAGATTGAAGAGGGAAGAAGATGATGATTGATATCGGAGTTCAGACAAATAACGTTGTCAATGACACGCATCCGGAGGAAGGCTTTGCACAGTTAAAGCGTGCCGGTTTTTCCTGTGCGGATTTCAGTTTAAACGGATATCTTTTGAATACATCGCTTTATCGGTCTGAATTAAATGGCTTTTTTGACCAGTCAGTTCAGGAGTTAGAGCAGTTCTTTGCTCCACATAAGCAAGGCGCGGCGGCCGCAGGAATTACAATAAATCAAATGCATATGCCGTATCCAATTTACGTACCAAATGCTGACAAAGAAATCAATGATTATTTGTGGAATCAGATGGCACCTAAAAGCATGGCAATATGCCGTTATTTGGACTGTAAATATATCGTAATACATGGTTTTAAACTGGCACATTTTCTGGGTTCGGAAGAATTAGAGTGGCAGGAAACAGCGAAATTTATTGATACAATTGCTCCGTTGGCAAAGGAAATGGGAATTACCATATGCATCGAAAATCTATATGACAGCATAGGCGGTCATCTTGTAGAAGGACCATGTTGTAATGTAAGAAAAGCGGTAGAGCGTATTGATGACTTTAATGAAAAATACGGTGCAGAGGTTTTGGGATTTTGCTTTGATACGGGTCATGCAAATCTTGTCGGGATAGACTTTGAGAATTTTATCACAATGCTTGGCGATCGGCTCAAGGTTTTACATATCCATGATAATGACGGTATTTCGGATTTACATCAGATACCGTTCACATTTACAATGACAAGGGAGAATAAGCCATCGACCGATTGGGATGGATTTATCAGAGGGCTTAGAAACATTAAATTTGATAAGGTGTTGAGCTTTGAAACAGCCCCTGTGCTTACGGCATTTCCGGAAGTCATGAAGCAGGATGTATTGGGTTTTATTGCAAATATTGGCAGATACTTTTCGGAGAAAGTTGAAAATATAGTTTTATAAAGAGGGTTTTATGAAACAGAGGTGGAGCTTAGATCAAAAGCTCCACCTCATATTTTTGCAGCCAATAATTGACTTGAAGCAGATATGCCAAAAGCTGTGGACCTGCCATGAGCTGCCCATAGAATGGTCTGCCATAATCGGACGGACGCTGGATAAACTCAAGCGTCTTGTCAAGACTTATCAGTTCCCGCAAAGGCGCGCGCGTGTCGGAAAGCGCTTCAATAATCGCTGTACGCAGAAGATTTTCGTATGCCGGATCATACGTCTTAGGATACGGACTCTTTTTGCGGTAAAGCACCTCTCCGGGAAGAAGTCCTTCCGCGGCGGCGCGCAGAAGTCCCTTTACAACGCCGTCCTTACATTTCATCTCCCATGGTACATTCCAGAGATACTCCACGATACGATGATCTGCAAAGGGAACGCGCGCTTCCAGTCCTGTGTGCATGCTTGTGCGGTCCATTCTGTCAAGAAGCGTCTGCA